>JAZQND010000001.1:0-3984 GCA_045627145.1 Ruminococcus sp.
TGCAAAAGATATACAGGTTTCAGCACTTCCGAATGTTTTTCCGGCATTTCCTAAGCGAAAAGACCTTGATATATTTGCAAGCATGAAGCCTGCAAAGGAAGTTGGAGGAGATTTCTATGATTTTTACATGACAGGAACAGATAATCTCCATATTCTTATTGCTGATGTTTCGGGAAAAGGAATACCTGCGGCAATGTTTATGATGAGAGCGAAAACCGAACTTAAAACCCTTACCGAATCTGATATTCCGCTGAGTGAAGTGTTTACACGAGGAAATGCGGAGCTTTGTGAGGGCAATGATGCAGGTATGTTCGTTACAGCATGGCAGGGTGATATAGACCTTACCACAGGTCTTATGAAATATGTCAGCGCAGGACATAATCCGCCGGTGATCAAGCATAAGGACGGAAAGTTTGAATATCTTAAAACCAAGCCCGGATTTGTTCTTGCAGGCATGGAAGGGATGAAATATAGGGAAAATGAATATCAGTTAGAGCCCGGTGATGTAGTTTACCTGTATACCGATGGAGTTACAGAAGCTACAAATTCAGATACAAAGCTTTACGGTGAGGAAAGACTTCTTGAAAAAATGAATTCCAAGGAGCATAAGAGTATGAAAGAACTATGCAAGAGCATTAAGACTGACGTTGATATTTTTGTGGGAGAAGCACCTCAGTTTGACGATATTACAATGCTTGCCTTCAGATATATCGGAACTCCTCCGCCTCCTTCCATTCATTTTGATGAGGTAAAGCTTACAGATATCCCTGTTATAACCGAATTTATAGGTTCAGAGCTTGAAAAGACTGAGTGCAGCAAGAAAACGCTGGTTCAGATAAATATTGCAATTGATGAAATATGCAGCAACATAATCAATCATGGTTATGTGAACAGAACCGGTCCGCTTACTGTAAAACTTATAATTAAAGAAGAAACGGGAATGATTTATGTGCGTTTTATTGATGAGGGAATACCATATAATCCGCTGACAAAAGACGATCCCGATATCACGCTTTCTGCGGAAGAAAGAAGTATCGGCGGACTTGGAATTTATATGGTAAAGAAAACTATGGACGAAATTAAATATAAGTATGAGGGAGAATGCAATATCCTCACTATTGGAAAGGTGATGTGAATGGATATATTTGAAAAAGCAGTAAAATTTGCTGTAGAAAGACACAGTGGTCAGACAAGAAAAACATCTGATCTGCCATACATACTTCATCCTATGGAGGTAGCATCAATAGTAAGCACCATGAGTGAGGACAGAGAACTGCTTGCGGCTGCCGTACTTCATGATACAGTTGAGGATACGGATACCACATTTGACGAAATCAGAGAAAATTTCGGAAAAAAAGTTGAACTTCTCGTTATGACAGAAACCGAGGACAAAAGACCTGAAATCCCTGAAGCTCAGACGTGGGAGATTCGTAAGGAGGAAAGTCTGATAATTCTTGAAAATACAAAAGATATTGCTGTAAAAATGCTTTGGCTTGGCGACAAACTTTCAAATATCCGTTCGTTTGCAAGACAATACAGACAGTGCGGCGATGAACTCTGGAAAACCTTTAACCAGAAAGATCCGTCTAAACAGGCGTGGTATTATAGAAAAATAGCAGAATGTCTTTCGGTTCTTGAAGAATACGATGCTTATAAAGAGTATGTTTCACTGGTGGATTATATATTTAAAAATTATAAGGAGGCTGATGATGTATGAAATTCAGTATTGATAATAATGTTCTTACTCTTTTCTGGGAGGGGAGGATAGATTCTGTAAATGCGGCAGAAAGAGGAGATGAGGCTTGCAGTATTATTGCAGAAAATCCGCACGATAATGTGGTAATTGATGCAGAATCACTTGAATACATATCAAGTGCGGGTTTAAGAGTGGTGCTGAAGATACGCAAAACCGAATCCGAACTGAAAGTTGTCAATGCTTCACTTGACGTATACGAAATATTCAATATGACAGGCTTTACGGAAATGATGAGTATTGAAAAAGCCTACAGAAAACTTTCGATAGAAGGCTGTGAGGTTATCGGACAAGGTGCAAACGGAAAGGTATATCGTCTTGACGGGGATACTATTATCAAGGTGTATATGAATCCTGACAGTCTTGAGGATATCCACCGTGAACGTGAGCTTGCAAGAAAAGCATTTGTTTTGGGACTTCCAACTGCTATTTCCTATGATGTGGTAAAGGTAGGCGAAAGCTACGGTTCTGTTTTTGAACTGCTTGATGCAAAATCATTTGCAAAACTTATTGCCTCTGAACCGGAAAATCTCGAAAGATATGTGAAGATATATGTTGAGCTTCTGAAAAAGATTCATTCAACAAAACTGAAAAAAGGTGAACTTCCGGAGAAAAAACAAGTGATTCTTGGAAGAATCAAAAAAATGGACGATATCCTTACGCCGGAACAGTATGAGAAAATCAACCGTCTTGTTGAAGAAATCCCTGATGGCTGCGGCATGATACATGGCGATTATCATATCAAAAATGTTCTTATGCAGAACGGTGAGGCAACTCTTATTGACATGGATACGCTCAGTATGGGAGATCCGATTTTTGAATTTGCTGCAATGTATCTTGCTTATGTCGGATACGGTGCAACAAATCATTCGGTTATTTCAGATTTTCTGGGGATACCATTTGAGAATGCAGGAAGGATATGGAAGAAATCGCTGGAATATTATTTTGAAACAGATGATGCAGATATCATTGAGGAAAAAGAGAATAAAATTGCACTGTTTTCATGTGTGTATATGTATGAACGCATAGTCCGCCGTAAGTATGATTCCACTGAACAGGGCAGGAATGACGCTGAATTTTGCAGAAAGCAGATTTCCGAACTTATAGGTAAGGTGGAAAATTTTAAACTTTAGTCTTGACAAATCTGAAAAAATGGTGTATACTAATCTCATAAGTGATATTAGTGTGAGGAAAAGGTATGGATAAGCTTCTGAAGATTCTTACTGATACGGTTTCAAATCGAATCATTCAAAAAATCAGGATAAACGGCAAAATGACAATTTCAGAAATATTGTCCGAAATACAGGACGTTCCGAGAGCAACTGCCTACAGAAAAATTGAAAAATTGCTTGAGGCAGGTGCGATAGAGGTTGTTGGAATTAATAAAGTCCGTGGACAGAATGAAAAAGTATACGCCGTCAAAGAAATTTTCGTTAAATACGATAATTCTGACGGTACACAGGTTGCTTTGAATTTTACAGTAATGCAGATTCTGCAGCTTTACAATGACTACTTTGACAGCGGTATCGCTGATGTCAATCGTGATAAGCTTTTTATCATGAATTATGCTGTAAACCTGAATGACGAAGATTTTTCCGAAATGATGAACCAAATCATAAATCTTGTGGATTCATATCAGAAAAAACATGAAAAAACTGATGCAAAACCAAGAAATCTTTATCTTTTCTCAGCTCCGGGAGGTTCAGAATGAGTAAAAAATCAAAATTATATCCGGATAACAAGGACGGCATATATATGTATGAATATCCGCTGATAAACGGTATAAAACAGTATGTCCAGATAAGAGGAACCAGCAGAAATAATCCGCTTGTGCTGTTTGTTCACGGCGGTCCGGGAGGTTCTGTTGCAGGACTTTGCGACGAAGTCCAGAAAGGCTGGGAGGATAATTATACTGTAGTTAACTGGGACCAGCGAAACACCTGCAAAACCTATCTTGCCAATCAGGAAAAAGCAGAAGAAATCTCAGAAAACAGCAGTTTATCAGATTATATTTCAGATATTGACGGAGTTATTGAATATCTGCATTCCGTTTATGAATTTGATAAGATATATCTTGTCGGCTTCTCATGGGGAAGCCTTATCGGTGCGGAGTATATCAGACGTTATCCGCAAAAGGTGATGAAATATATCGGTATAGGACAGTTTGTCAATATGTGCGGCGGAATACAAGCAGTCTGCGAACAGCTTATTGAGTGTGCAGAAAAGGATTC
>JAZQND010000002.1:0-3543 GCA_045627145.1 Ruminococcus sp.
GCCTTCCTGACGCATATAGAGGAGGATTCCACGCCCCTCATTTTCAATTTGAGTCATAGCGGCGGCAAACTGCTGACCGCAGTCACATTTAAGCGAACCGAAAGCATCGCCTGTCAGACATTCCGAATGTACACGGCAGAGAATATCTTCTCCGTTTCCGATATCACCCTTTACAAGAGCGACATGGTGTTCACCGTTCAGCTTATTAACAAATCCAATAGCCCGAAATTCGCCGTATTTAGTGGGAAGTCTGGTATCAGCGACTTTTTCAACAAGGTCGTCATTTACTTTACGGTAATCCTTTAAAGCCTGAATTGTGATGAATTTCATGCCCCACTCCACTGCTTTTTTCCGGAGTTCGGGTGTACGCATCATAGTACCGTCGTCACGCATTATCTCACAGCAAAGACCGCATTCCTTCAGTCCCGCAAGACGCATGAGGTCAACGGTTGCTTCCGTGTGTCCTTCACGTTCAAGAACGCCGTTTTCACGGGAAGTCAGCGGAAACATATGTCCGGGACGGCGAAAATCATCTGGTTTTGAATTATCGTCAACAGCCATACGGGCAGTGAAGCCACGTTCCTCTGCCGAAATACCGGTAGTTGTTTCAATATGGTCAATAGAAACGGTAAAAGCTGTGCAGTGATTATCGGTATTACAGTCAACCATTTGCGGCAAATTAAGCTTTTCGCATATCTTACGGCTCATAGGCATACAGATAAGTCCCTTTGCATTTGCCGCCATGAAGTTGACGTTTTCGGTTGTGGCAAACTGTGCGGCACATATCATGTCGCCTTCATTTTCACGGCCTTCGTCGTCTGTGACGAGAATAATTTCACCATTTCTGAGAGCATCAAGAGCTTCTTCAACAGTATTATATTCAAACATTTAATAATTCCTCCTAAGATATCAGAACCCGTTTTTTGTCAGAAAATCAAGAGTGATTCTGCTTTCAGGCTTTGGCGTGATTTCGGGTTTAAGAAGCTTTTCGACATATTTACCGATAATATCGTTTTCAAGATTAACTATATCGCCGATTTTTTTTAACGAAAGAACAGTCTTTTCAGCAGTGTGCGGAATTACAGATACACTGAAATCAGAATCTGCGACTTTTGCAACAGTGAGGCTGATACCGTCAATGGCAATGCTTCCTTTTTCTACGATATACCGAAGAATTTCAGGGCTTGCCGCAATCGTGTACCAGACTGCAATACCGTCATTTTTAATGTCGGAAACAGTACCCATACCGTCAATATGTCCTGAAACTATGTGTCCGCCGAATCTGCCGCTTGCGGACATAGCACGTTCAAGATTGACAGAACTGCCGTTTGAGAGCATACCGAGAGATGAACGGCTGAGTGTTTCGTTCATGACATCTGCCTGAAAATAAGTCGAATCGAAGGCTGTAACCGTCAGGCACACGCCGTTTACAGCAATACTGTCACCGAGGTGAACATCCTCCAGCACTTTTTTCGCCTGAATACGGATGTACGAACTGCCGCCGTTTTTCTGAACAGCAGAAACTTTTCCGATTTCTTCAATTATTCCCGTGAACATATTTCACCTGACTTTCAATAAGAATATCGTCACCGATATGAGTAATGCTCTGTTTTTCGAGGAAAAATGCATTATCGGGGCAGTCTGCACCGATACCCGAAACAGGGGATTTTGCAGTTTTGCCGCCGAAGATTTTCGGTGCGATATATGTCTGAACTTTGCTGACTATTCCGCTTTCGAGAGCTGAAGCATTAAGTTCGCCGCCGCCTTCAAGCAGAACGCTGTCGATTTTACGTTTTCCGAGTATTTTCATAAGTTCACGGAGGTCAACCCTGCCGCTTTCCTTGTCGCCGCAGACGATGACCTCACAGCCGCATTCCTCGAATTTACGCACTTTATCGCTGTCGGCGGCACATACGATAATAGTTGGTACATCGTTGGCTGTACGGACGATATTTGAATCAAGGGGAGTACGCAGACCTGAATCGCAGACTATTCTGACAGGATTCCTTGAATTGTCAAGCCGACAGGTGAGCATAGGATCATCTGCAAGAACCGTTCCGACACCAACCATAATTGCAGAGTGCCTCAGACGTTCAAGCTGAACACGCTGACGAGCCGCTTCACCTGTTATCCACTGCGATTTACCCGTATAACAGGCAATTTTTCCGTCCATAGTCATAGCGTACTTCATAGTTACGAAGGGAAGATCAGTAGTGATAAAGCGGAAAAAAATCTCATTCAAGCTGTCGCATTCGTCACGCATAACTCCTTCTGCGACCTCTATTCCGTGGTCACGAAGCATCTGAACGCCTTTTCCTGCAACAAGGGGATTGGGATCAGGCGAACCTATAAAAACACGTTTTATACCGTGTTCAATAACAGCCTCAGTGCATGGAGGAGTTTTACCGTGATGACAGCAAGGTTCAAGTGTAACATACAGGTCAGCACCCCGACAGTCAATTCCACGGGAATCACAGTCTGCAAAAGCATTTCTTTCAGCGTGCAGACCGCCGTACTTTTTGTGCCAGCCTTCACCAATTATTTTTCCGTCACGGACTATAACCGCCCCGACCATAGGATTAGGCGAGACAAACCCCATTCCTTTTTTTGCAAGATTCAGGGCATGAGCCATGAACTTAGTTTCGGACATATATGCCTCCTTAATAAAAAATCCCCGAAAAATCGGGGCAGAAGTTATCATAATAATAACGCAATTTTCTTTCATCCGGACTATACCGTCGGCTTCGGAATCGCACCGAATCAACCAAAAGGTTCGCAGGCTTTACTGCCGGTCAGGAATTTCACCCTGCCCTGAAAATACTACATCAATAAGTATATCACATCTAAAAAAATCTGTCAAGACATTCAGAAACCTTTTGCACGGAATTGAAATGTGTATCGTTTCACACGGGCGACCAATAGTTACCCCTGCGGATTACTGTTTTATGCGGTTGATAGAGGATTCATATTTGTTTTGGGCTATATATTTAGGGCACCTCTAAAAATTAACCCGCATTGCGTGATACTTCGATTCTGTATCCTCAAATCCCAGCTTTCTGTAAACGCTGTATCCGCTTTCAGTCGCCTTTAGTTCAACAAAATCAAGCCCCATTGAACGTGCATCTTCAATAAGCATTCTCATTAGTTTTGAAGCTATCCCCATTCTGCGATAATTCGGTTCTGTATAAACATTCAGAACCGTACCTGTCCTGCCGTTTGGGAATGACGGATTGGCAGGCTTTTCCGTTACTAAAAGAAAACAGCATGAAATAATGTGGTCAGTTCTTGCAGTGTAAACAAAAAGGTCTTTTCCAAGATGGCGTTCATAGTAGCTTACCAGCGACTTTTTGATAATTGTCTGCTGTTCTGAACTCAGACCGCCATAGTCCTCGGAGAGATATGAAATTCTTATGTCAATAAGTTCATTTGAATTTTCGGAAATGCCGTTTAAATATATAATATCCATATTTCTATCACCTTTTAATGCTCCACCAATTAAGGCAAGAATTATCATTTATTGGGCACCTCTAAAAACCCGTTTTG
>JAZQND010000003.1:0-4743 GCA_045627145.1 Ruminococcus sp.
GGTGTGGTGAAATTGGCAGACACGCAAGATTTAGGTTCTTGTGCCGTGAGGCATGCAGGTTCAACTCCTGTCACCCGCACTAAATCACAAAAGGCTTGATTACGTCCAAACAACGTAATCAAGCCTTTTATTTGTTTTTATCACAAAATCATCTTACTTTATTTGTGCGGTATTGACCAAAATGCCGAAATCACATGACAAAATAAAAGAAGTATGCTATAATCAATGCATAGAAAACATTTTGACAACATTGCTCCAAAGTCAAAAATATTGGGTACTGTACGGAGCAAAAGTGAAGGAGTTTCATCATGAGGAAACATAATTATACAAAAAAATTCATATCTCTGCTGTCTGCAATATGTATTTCATCTGCTTCGGTTTCGGTTATTGAAGCAATCGGAGAGAAAGATACAATTTCAGGTGATGTTAATTCGGACGGTATGCTGAACGGAGATGACCTGACTGCACTTGAAAAATATCTTCTCGGTGAAAAGGTGAGTATTTCAGATGCTGACCTTTGCCGTGACGGAGTAACCGATGTATTTGACCTTATCATGCTTAGAAAAATGATTGCTGCTCAAGGAAACGAAAAATCTCCTTTAGTAATAAATGAGGTCTGTGCATCAAATAAAAATTCGTATCTGGATAAAAGCGGCAATTCCCCGGACTGGATAGAACTTTACAATAATTCAGAAAATATAATTGATATATCAGGTTTCGGATTATCTGACGGCAACAAAAACCGCTATAAATTCACATTCCCTGAAAACACAGTTATAAAGCCTTTGAGTTATCTGCTTGTACTGTGCGATGATACCGCAATAATAAATGATAAGGAATTTCATGCTGAATTTAAAATATCATCAGACGAAACAGTATACCTTACATCGCCTGACGGAAAAGATGCAGACATTCTGTCAATTCCGGAAAGTGAAGCTGATATATCATACGGAAGATTCAGCGACGGCTCTGATAATCTTATTTTTATGACTCCTACTCCCAATAAAACCAATGCTGATGCTGAACAGGCATACACTATTGAGAAACCGATTTTTTCACACGAAGCCGGTTTCTATGATGAAAGCTTCTCTCTTGAACTTTCATCATCGGATGACTGCCGCATACTTTATACACTTGACGGAAGTGATCCGAGAGTATCAGATACTGCACTTGAATACAGCAATGCAATTAAAATTTATGATAATACTGCCGAACCAAACAGGTTTATCAGCCAAATGATAACAGACGGTGTAAAAAATGAACCTGAACCTGAAAACGTTGATAAGGGATTTGCTGTAAGAGCAGTATGTCAGGCTGAAAACGGCGAATTTGGCAATATAGTGACAAACAGCTACTTTATAGGAAAAACTGCATCTTATTATAAAGATATGAAGGTAGTTTCACTGTCAGTTGATGAGGATGACCTGTTTGACGAAGAAAAAGGAATTTTTGTTTATGATAATATGTGGGGCAAAGGAAAGGAATGGGAACGCCCTGCAAATATTCAGGTTTTTGAAAACGGAAAAGCAGAATATTCTGAAAATATAGGCATTCGGCTGTCAGGAAATTCATCAAGAGACTGTATGCAGAAATCACTTTCATTTTACGCAAGAAGTGAATACGGAAAAGGCAGGATGAAATATGAATGGATAGACGGATTAAAGGATACAGACGGAAACAAGATAAAAGAGTATGAAAAAATTGCACTTAGAAACAGTTCAGATGACTGGGAACAGCTTAAAATCAGGGATACGCTCCTGCAAAAGCTTGTAAGTGACCGCAGTCTTTCAGTTCAGGGACATGAATTCTGCATATTGTTCATTAACGGTGAATTCTGGGGAATTTATGACATTACCGAAAAATATGACGAAAACTACATTCAGTCGCATTATAATATTGACAGCAATAACTGCACATATTATGAAATATGGAATGATGTAAAAGGTTCGGAAGATATCTTTAATGAGTATAAGGAGTTTTTTGAATGGGCTTTAACTGCCGATATGACAAAAGCTGAAAACTACCGTAAGGTATGCGAAACGGTAGATATTCAGAGTCTTTCGGACTATATTGCCTTTGAAACTTATATATGCAATATTGACTGGATGTCGGGAGAAGGCGGAAATATATCAAATAACTGGGCAATGTGGCGTTCAAATTCAATTAATGAAGATATACCTTATAATGACGGAAAATGGCGGTTTATGGTTTATGATACAGAACGTGCGGCTTCCCTCCAAAACAATGCAAATACAAACTATACCTACGATTTGCTTAGTCAGTTGGACAAAACAGGGCTGTATCTCAATATATCAAATTTATTCTATAATCTTCTGAACAATGCTGATTTCAGAGAATTTTTCTATGATAATTACATAGAAATGATAAACAGTAATTTTGAACCGAAAAAGGTTGACGGCATAATTACAGAAATGTCCGCATTCACAAGAAGTGCCGCTGAAAAAACCAACCTTTGTTTTTCAAATTCAGAGGCAAACGAGAAATATGAGGAAAATCTTAAAGTACTGCGAGAATTTTTTGAAAAGCGTCCGGAATATGCAAAAAAATATCTTGACGAACTTATAAAGCAGTACGAATAATAAACAAATCATCACATTAAGGCAGCACCGCACAAGAATTGTACGACGCTGCCTGACTTCTGCCTATTTAAGATTCTGGGTATTTTTTTACTGTACATTTCTTGACAATTCCAAATCTTCAAACGGCTCAAGCCCCGGATATCCGTAGGTGTTCAGCCAGTTAATGATTTCATCGGTAAGAGTGGCTTCATACTGAACATTACTACTTGCTATCCATACCCATTTAGCACTCATATTCAGGTAATAAACCTCACCATTCGGAAAAGTCAGCTTATATTCCGGAATACCGTCACAGGTATATTCATGATAATCAAGTGAATTAATCATTGTATACAGATAAGAATTTGTAAAGACGATTTCAGATACCTGCGGCGTTTCCACAGTCTGAACAACTGTAGTTATTACAGGTTTTTCCTTTCTTTCAGAGGAAACGGTTATTATGGGTTCAGATACTTTGCGTGTCGTAACATCAACAGGCTTTTCAGTATCATCATAAAATATTTCTTCTTCATTCACAGCAGTATCAGCTCCATCGTCGGGGATATCTTCTTCAATTTCCAAGTTTGGCTCTGTAGTAACCGCCTGCATGGTCTCGGTGCTTTTTACAGAAGCTGCAACACCCTTTACAGTTGACGATACTGTGGTATACAGCACAACAGACGAAGCTTCAGATGTGATAACAGCAGATTTTTCGGATACTGTACTTTCTGTTGTGATTTCTTCCGAATTATCCTCTATTTCAGTCTTTCCACGTTTCAGCATAACAGCCGTACCGCCGCATAATCCTGCCGCAAGCAAAAGAACTGATGCCATTGAAAGCAATCTTCGCAGTTTGCTTTTTTTGTATATCTCAACTCCTGAAATAACAGTATCCTGACCTTTTTCAGAATATTTTTTCATGCTGTTTCTGAATATTTTGTCTTTTTCATTTTCATCAAGCATATTTTCATTAATAAGCCTGTCAATAACTGTATCATCGGCATTTTCAAGTGATTTTAAATCAAAATCTTCATTTTTCATAATATCTCTCCTCACATTATAATTTCTGATTTTTCAAGTATGGCTTTAAGCTTTTTCAACGCACGTCCGCACCTCATCCTCACAGCTTCAGGTGTCATCGAAACTATTCGTGAAATCTCGGAAGATGTTCGGTTATAATAGTATTTCTGGATAATTATGGTATAATCAGGCTCACCAAGCTCAGTTATTTTATCAATAAGAAAATGCTGAAATTCATTCCTTGAAACTTCATTTTCAACATCATCACCTGAACAGACTTCCTGTATCTCATCATCATCAAGCGAAACGGATTCGTTACTGTTTTTCGTCAGCCTGTTATAGTAATATGATGACCTTCGTCTTGCAACAGTACCGATAAATCCGGACATATCTCCTTCAAAGCTTCCGTCATAATCGAAATATCTGTAAACATCCGAAAAAATATCACCAACGCACTCGTCGATGTCCTCACGGCTTGCACAGCTTCTCAGTCTGTTGAAAACTATGGCGTATACATAATTGCAGTATTCGTCAAAAAGCATTCTGCATCCTTCATGCCTTGATTTCTTCATTATTTTACGAAATTCGTCCTGTTTCATATATTCACCGCCTTAATTTCGGTTTCAATATATCTATTTGATTTATAAATGAAAAGTGTAACAAAAAAATACGGCTGACAAGAAAATTCTCATCAGCCGTATTTTTCTTCAGGCAATGCCATACAAGCCTTATGCCTTACCTGTATTCTCTGAAACGTACAAAACTGAAAACCGAAGTTTTTTCCGCCCCGTTTTCTGTAACGATTTCGATGGTTTTACGCTCTGAACAGCTATATACAACCTTTATGCCTTTTTTCAGAAGTGCGTTTATCACAAACCAGCAAACGCCGAATTCACCCTGACACATTACAGCCGAAGGATTCAGCGAAAGTATCTTCCCAGCTGATTTGCTTTTCAATTGAACGTTTCATTTTTTGTACTTTTTCTTTCATTTCCTTTGACTCAGCGGCTTCCATTACTTTTCTGTATATCTCATCGGTATTCTGAAAAATTGAGTGGACTCTGTTTGCAATTCCAAGCTTGACCAGATGTTCTGCATTAGTCAACTGGTCGTTTATAAGGGCACCTCTAAAAACCCGTTTTGA
>JAZQND010000004.1:0-7808 GCA_045627145.1 Ruminococcus sp.
ACATGGCTACGATCCGACTTTGTAAAACCTTTTTCGCCGAAAGAACTGATGGCACGAATCAAAGTTGTATTAAAAAGAAATACCGTTTCTGAATCATCATCAGACAAATACAAATATGAAGGTCTTGAAATTGACATGGCCGGAAGAGAAGTATATGTGGACGGACAGAAAATTTCAATGACTCCGAAAGAATATGATCTCCTTTTCTTCCTTGTGAAAAACAAAAATCTTGCAATGTCACGAGACAAACTTCTCGAAAGTGTATGGGGATACGACTTTTTCGGAGATGACAGAACTGTTGATACTCACATAAAAATGCTGAGAAACAGTTTGGGAGAATACAGAAAATTCATTGTAACTCTGAGAGGAATGGGATACAAGTTTGAAGCTTAAAAAAATAAAAAGTGCAGAAAGCAGACTGCCGCTTAAATTCAAGGTATGGATATATTTCGTTATGTTCACCCTTGTGGTTTTTATGCTTCTCTGGCTTTTTCAGATATTGTTTCTTCAGCAGTTCTATGAACGCATGAAGGTTCACGGTGCTTCACAAAGTGCCGAACAGATAGTAAGTTCTTTCAACGGACTGCGTGATGAAAATTTCTATGACGTTATCTCGGAAGTTGCTGTTAAAAATGACCTTTGTATTGAGGTTCTTGACAGGCACTGCCGTTCGGTATATTCCGAGGAGGTTCTCGGAGACTGTCTTATTCACGGCAGGGAAAATAAAACTTTTGCCTATATTCAGCAAATATCTGAAAGCGAAACACATATCATCAGAGACAGAATAAAAAATCCGAGAAGCGGCTACGATATGCTTCTCTACGGCTGTATACTCGGAACTCCCGAAAAAACAGAAGGATATCTGCTGATAAATTCCGCACTTGTTCCTGTTGGTTCAACTGTAATGATAATCAAGCAGCAGCTTATGATAATAACAATTATCCTTATCATTGCGGCATTTTTCATATCAATGTACCTTTCAGCACATCTTTCCGCACCTATTGACCGAATAACCCGTTCAGCAGAGGAGCTTGCAAAGGGAAATTTCGATACAAAGTTTGACGGCAGAGGCTACCTTGAAGCTAAAAAGCTTGCAGATACGCTGACCTATGCAGAAAAAGAACTTTCAAGAGTAGACACCATGCAGCGTGACCTTATTGCAAATGTTTCCCATGACCTCAGAACTCCGCTGACCATGCTGAAAGCCTACGCCGAGATGATTCGTGACCTTTCGGGTGATAATCCACAAAAACGAAACGAACATCTCGAAATTATCATTAATGAAACCGACCGACTTGCACTTCTTGTAAACGATATCCTTGACCTTTCAAAACTTGAAAGCGGTAAACAGAAGCTTACTTCGTCAGAATTCGGGATATCCTCAAAGCTTACGGAAATAATTGACCGCTTTGCAGGTCTTTCAGAGAAAAAAGGCTACACTATTGAATTTAAACCTGATAAGGAACAGACTGTCTGCTGTGACGTTGTGAAAATTGAACAGGTCATCTATAATCTGATAAATAATGCAATAAATTATACAGGCGATGACAAAAAGGTCTACGTCAGACAGATAAATAAGCCAGACGGTGTGGTAATTGAGGTTGAGGACACAGGTCAGGGAATAGAGGAGGACAAGATAAAACTTATTTTTGATAAGTATTACCGTTCTGAAAATCATAAGAGAGAGGTTGTCGGAACAGGTCTCGGACTTTCAATTGTAAAAGCCGTTCTGAAGCTTCACGACTACGATTACGGTGTCAGAAGCACTCTCGGAAAAGGCTCAACTTTCTGGTTTAAGATTAATTTATAGTAAAGAAAAGACTGTACCCACATATGTGGGTACAGCTTTATTTTTTATTCTTCGCTTGCGAATTGTGATTCGTGACGTGTGAAGAAATCGTTTTTCGGAGGCAGGAATTTCAGTTTGTGGTTCTCACCTGTAAAGAAGGTAAGAGGCTCAAAAATAGTGTCCCATGACCAGATTCTTTCGTCTGTCTGCAAATATTCACGGAGTTTTTCGGTTCCGAAAGGAGCCATAGGGTGAAGAAGTACGCCTGCAATTCTTATCATATAGAAAAGGTTTGCAAGTGACTGTTTAAGGGTTTCCTTGTCTGAATATTCGCCGTTAAGTGCTTTTGCCATGTATTTGCTTCCGTTGCGGATATAGCTGTCAAGAACGTATGTACACTGGTGGAAAGAGAATTTTGACATGTGTCTTTCATATTCAAGAACAGCCTTTTTCGCATCTTCAAGGAACTGTTCTTCAGGTGCATTGTCAGGCATAATACCGTCAAGCTCCTTTTGAGTTGTGTAGAAAGCGGTTCTTATCATGCGGTTGTAAACATTGGAAAGGAGAAGACCGTCCTTAACTACAGGATCTGCATCTTCAGGCTTTGCATCAGGGTTGTAAGGTTTTGGCATAAAGCTTACGGAACGCTGTCCAAGACCAAGTCCGAGCCAGTGCATACGGAGCTGTTCGGGAGTATAGTGACTTAATAAATCATCAGCCATAGGCGGCTTTACTGTGCCTGAACTTGAAGCTTTCTTATCAAGGAAAAGTATATGATGGTTTGCAACGATAACAGGAAGCTGTAATTCACCATCAGCAGGTGATGCGGACTTTTCTTCAACTGTCTGCTGTGCCATCCACATTGCAGGTTCGGCAATTCCGTAGAAGTAGATGTTGTCCTGACCGATAAACTGATAAACGGTTGAATCCTTGCTGCACCAGTAGTCCTTCCATTCTTCACGGTTTCTGCCTGATTCTTCGAGGTAAGTCTGGGTGAATGAAACAGGAGCCCAGAGTGATTCAGGCCATACCCAGACTGTAAGTCCGTCAACGCCGTCCATAACAGGAGCAGGAACGCCCCATTCTATATTGCCTGTAAGTCTGAACGGAACGAGGGTTTTGCCTGTTCTGTAGCGGATACCGTTTTCTGTAAGGATACGGCAGGCTGTATCGCAGTCTGAAAGTTCACTGAACTGAATGGTGAAGGAAGGCTTTTTGGGTTCTTCGAGGTATTCGTGTTCAGGCATACTTCCCTTTATTTCCATGTATTTTTCTTCAAATTCACGCTTTATATAGATAACCGGAGCTTTGAGAAATTCGTCAATTGTTTTCCATACAACAGGTCTGATGTCCTTGCGTTTTTTGAGTTCTTCCACCCAGTCCTTCATAAGTTTTTCATAGTCACGAAGCTTGAAATACCAGTTTGTTACCGGACGCATGGACGGAGTTTCACCTGTAAGCGTACTAACAGGATTTATGAGATTTTCAGGCATATACTGATGTCCGAGGTCACATTCGTCAGCGTAGCCTTTTTCGGATGTACAGCCTTCGACAGGACATTTTCCGATAACCTGTCTGCCGTTAAGGAACATACCTGCCTTTTCGTCGTAGAACTGCATGGTTGTAATCTGGTTGAGCTGACCTTTTTTATGGAGGGAGCTGATGAACCAGTCGGTTACTTCTGCGTGTATCTCCTTGGAACGTCCAAGACCTGAAGCACCGAATAAATTTGGTGAGATGCCGTAAGCATCAAGAGTTGCTTTCTGCTTATTGTGATTGCGGTTTACGAAATCCTCAAGAGAACCCTCAAATTCGCCGTTTTTTACTTTAACTCTCCAGCCTTCTGCAATAGGAGAACCGTAGCAGTCTGTGCCGCTTACGAAAATAACATTTTCCTTACCGATACGGTCACGTAGAAAACGTGCATAGGTATCAGCGAAAACAAGCATACCGCCGACGTGACCAAAATGGAGTTCCTTGTTGCCGTATGGCATACCGCCTGTAACAACGGCACGTTTCGGGAAAACAGGTCTTGGAATCTCGAAAGGTCTGCCGTTATTTCCTTCTTTATTTTTAGCCATTTATTTCATTTCCTTTCGTTATATCCATGCACCGAGTCTTGCTCTTACGATATCTTCACCAAGAACCTGACTTACTTCGTGAATATCAGGTGCATTTGCGTGACCTGTCAGTGCAATTCTGAGCATATTTGTTATGTGAACGATACTGCCTTTGAAAAGTTCAGGGTTTTTCTTGTAATCCTTTGGCTTAACAGCAAAGCCAAGTTCTTCTGTAACAGCCTTTACCTTGTCAAACCATGCCGAGCTGTCGTCGCTGTGATTATATGAAGCGAGGTATTTTTCAAAGAAAAGTTTTCTTGTATTTTCGTCGCATTCTTCAGGCATTTCGTCAGCAATGCTGAACTTTTCATCATAGTAGAAGCTCATGAAATCGCAAGCCTGTTTCCAGTTTTCGATGTCCTTACGGGGCTTGTTTCCGCCTTTTCCGACGCTGAGTGCAGCGAGTGTGCGTTCAGGATATTTTTTGATAAGCTCTGCAAATTCGGTGTTATACTGTTCGCACCATTCAAGCCAGTTGTTGAAAACTGTCTGTGCAGGCATACGGCAGATAACATTTTTTGAGATATCGGTCATTTTATCGAGGTCAACCAAAGCACCTGAAACAGACATTTTGGAAACTGAATACGGAAATTCGTGGTAATCAGCATCAGGATTAGCGATTCTCCATTCTTCGTAGTTGGAGTTGAGGAGAGTGAGGAGAAATTCCCATACAGCATCTTTGGATATGCCTTCCTGCTGATAGTAGGAGAGGGCGAGTTCAGGATCTTTTCTCTTTGAAAGCTTACGCTTGCTGCTGCCGTCCATTTTCATGAGTGTGGCAGTATGGCAGTATATAGGCATTTCCCAGCCGAGAGTATTGAAAAGTTCAACGTGCATTGGAAGTGAAGAAATCCATTCCTCACCTCTGATAACGTGAGTGGACTGCATGAAATGGTCATCAATGACATGAGCAAAGTGGTATGTAGGGATACCGTCGCTTTTAAGAAGAACGAAGTCCATGTTGTTTCTTGGCATTTCGAGTTTGCCTCTTACTGCATCCTCAACAGCAATATACTCATCTGTTTCATCGCCTCTGAAACGGAGAACCCATTCTTTTCCTGCGGCAATATTTTCCTTTATCTGGTCAATGGTTAGGTCACGGTTTTTGGCATATTTGCCGTAAACGCCGGGATTTTCCTTATTTGCGGTCTGCTGTTCACGAATGGCATCAAGTTCTTCTGCGGTCATGAAGCAGGGGTAAGCTTTACCCTGTTCAACAAGAAGTTTTGCGAAAACGTGGTAGATATCCTTACGCTGACGCTGTCTGTATGGACCATAAATACCATTGTCGCCGTCAGCAGTGGCACCTTCGTCAAAATTTACACCGAAATAAGCCATTGCATTTATTACTGTTTCAACAGCTCCCTCAACCTCACGCTTGTTGTCGGTATCCTCGATACGGAGATAGAAAACACCGTCTGACTGGTGAGCAAGGCGTTCACCGATAACAGCGTTATAGAGGTTTCCGAGGTGAACGAAACCTGTAGGGCTTGGGCCGATACGGGTTATGCAGGCATTTTCAGGAAGTTCACGTTTGGGAAAACGTGCATTTATATCTTCGGGAGTAGCTGTGACATCCGGAAAGAGAAGCTGTGCAAGTGCGTTATTATCCATTTTTATCAATCCTTTTTAGAGTTATTCCGAATTAAGGCAACACCGCACCAAACAAGTTTGAAGAAGTTCTTTTTCACATTACCTTTGTGCGGTATCGCTTTAAACGGATATTCGGTTTATTATATCACATTTTGCATGTTATGACAACAGTTGGAAAAAGGTGATTTTTCATGTCATAAATTTATCTGTGTTTCAAATGAAGAAAAATAATGGGCATCTCTAAAAACCCGTTTTGAGTAAGAAAAAACAGATAGGTACAGTAGGTGCAAGGAAAGCCCTCGAAGGCGTGCTTTCGCACTCCAAGAGGGATTGACGCAGCATACACTGTGCATAGCTGTTTTTTCTCAGAAGGGGGGTATTGCTCCCCCAATTAAATCATGAATTTTTCTGCTCGTCCTGACGAAGAAATTCTGTGTCAGAAAACCTTGCCATACGAGGTCTCTCCCTGTGAGAGAGGTGTCAGCGAAGCTGACAGAGAGGCTGACCGACAGACCGGTATGTCTGCGGTTTTCTTCCTTGCCTTTCTCCGGCATTACTTCGCACTAATTATTCACGATTTAATTGGGGGAGCAATAGAGGTGCCCTGATGGCAATACCACAAAATCTTTGTGCGATATTGCCGTTAGATATGATTAATGCATTCCGTTAATATATAACCAGTCCTCAATTTTGGGATCTTTCAATATTTTCCATTGTATAATCTCAATTTTTTCTGAACAGTAATTGCACATTTTAACAGGCGAAACAATCAATTCTCTTATTTTTTCTTCAATATTAAAACTTTCGTCATATATATCTACACCATTGCCTGTATCAAATGACAGATTATAGTATTCGCCAAATTCTTTTATCAATCCTTCAAATGCACATTTATAAACTTTCCCGTTTCTGAAAAAAGTGCATCCTATCGTGGAATGACAGCGTATTTGAGAAATCTTTCCGTTATTATGATTATTAAGCGTTAAATTTCTTATAAATATATTTACCGGCTGAGAACCTAAAAAAGAGAATCTAACATTGTTTTTCTGCAGTTTTATTTCTATTTCCTCTCTCTTTTTCAATGTTGGGTAATATGGGGATAATAGAACAATTATGTTATTATCTGATAAATTTTTAAGTATTTTGTCATCAAGTTCAGGAATAAGCAGTCCGTTTGAAACTATTTCTATATTGCTTTCAGGAAAAAGATTTCTTGAAAGTGATGTGTATTTGTCAATGTTTCTTAAAAGAAACGGCTCTCCGCCAAGTAATCTGAGAATTAAAAGATTTTCGCTGACTTTTCTGAGCTGATGCATATCTTTGCTGAATTTATCAAAATCATAAAAACTGTCTTCACTGAAAATACTTGAAAAGTGGGTACAGCCTTGACACTTTAAATTACATCCGTCTGCAAGATTGGTTTCTATCCACGGAACAACTGTATGGTCAATACCGGATTTTCTTTTCCATATAATGTTTTCAGAAGTGGCTATGTTAACAGGCATATCAAGTTCAAATGCTCTTGGCAGAATTATGCCTATATCACAGACGGTATTTTTTAGTTTTTCAAGTATTGCATAATAAGTTTTACTACTTCTGATGGTCAGAAATATACAGCTTTCTTTTGAATTAAATTTCTCTATAAATTCATCAGGAGAAATTACTTCACATTCATTTCCCAGTAATTTTTTATGAGAAGCTTTAGAATCAATAAAATAAAGTATCTTACAACCGCTTTTTTCTATATTATTTTTTAGTCTGATGTTTTGTGGGTTTACACCCCATAAAAAATATTCCATAGTAACCTCCGCAAAATGTAAAACACAATATAAATTCTTTTGTAAGTAAAGGCAACACCGCACAAAGATTGTGCGGCAGAAACGCAGTTAGATTTTTCGTCAGATTGTACAGAAATTTTGCAGGCATACTGTCGTATGGCAAAGAATTTCTGTGCAAGATGACGGAAAAAATACAAGTTTATGACGTACAAAGTCGTCAGACGTGCTTTGTGCGGTGTTGCCTAAAATAATTATAGCATAAAAAAACAAGGAGTTCAAGTGAAAAGCAATACATTGCTTCCCAAAACGTAATCTTGCCGTTAATACTTGTTAAAAATCCAAGTATATGACGTACAGAGTTGTCAGACGTGCTTTGTACGGTGTTGCCTTAAATTCGTCTTTTGGCAATGTTTAATTGTTGGAGCAATATCAACTAAAGGGCACCTCTAAAAACCCGTTTTGAGTAAGAAAAAGCAGCTATGCACAGCATCTGCTGCGTCAAGCCCTCTCGTAGTGCGAAAGCACGCC
>JAZQND010000005.1:0-5992 GCA_045627145.1 Ruminococcus sp.
TACACCTGTTGAAGTCATCGACCTCAGAGACGTTGAACTCACAGGCAGACTTCTTGCGGAATTTATTAAGACAACACCGCACAAAGATTGTACGGCAGAAACGCAGTCAGATTTTTCGTCAGAGTGCATAAAAATGACGCAGCAATACTGCCGTATTGAAAGGAGTTTTGATGTACTATGACGGAAAATATGCAAGTTTATGGCGTGCAAAGTTATCAGACGTGCTTTGTGCGGTGTTGTCTTAAGGAGGCTGAATAACTATGGAACTTCTCAAAGAACTCTGCCTTGCAAACGGTGTTTCAGGCGACGAAAAAACTGTAAGAGAACTTATAATCAGCAAAATTGATGGCTTCTGCGATTATTCAACCGATAATCTCGGAAATCTCATTTGTTTCAAAAAGGGCAGAAAAACTCCGAAGAATAAGCTTATGATAGCCGCACATACCGATGAAGTAGGCTTTATTGTTACTTATATCCGTTCAGACGGCACGCTCTGTTTTGATACTGTGGGCGGAATTGATGCAGGCGTTATCATAGGCAGACAGGTTATAGTCAAAAATTATGCTACAGGAGAACTCCTCAACGGCGTTGTGGGTTCAACAGCAGTCCATAACCTTTCAAAGGAACAGCGTGAGAAAGCACCTTCCGTAAGCAGTCTTTACATTGATATCGGTGCTGAAAACAAGGAAGAAGCCGAAAAGCACGTTTCACTCGGTGACTGCGTTTATTTCGTTTCCGATTTCACTAAACTTGGTTCAAACCGTATTCTCTCAAAGGCTCTTGATGACCGTGCAGGCTGTGCAATAATGATAGAGATGATTCGCAGCGAACTTGAATACGATATATGGTTCGTTTTCAACGTTCAGGAGGAGATAGGTTTAAGAGGCTCAACCGCTTCCGCATTCTCCATTGCTCCTGATTTCGCAATCGTACTTGAATCCACTACCGCCGCCGATATAGACGGTGCATCAGGTGCAAAAAGAGTCTGCGAACTTGGAAAAGGCCCTGTTGTTTCGTTCATGGACAGACGTACCATGTACGATAAGGAACTCTATAACCTTGCCTTCACAATAGCAAAGGAGAACGACTTCCCATGCCAGACAAAAACTATGGTCGCAGGCGGAAATGATGCAGGATCTATCCACATCAGCGGCAAGGGAATCAGAACCATCGCCGTTTCGCTTCCATGCAGATACCTCCACTCATCATCATCCGTCATAGACGCTGATGACCTTGATAATTCCCGCAGACTTGTTAAGTTCCTTGCGGAAAGGATAGCCGAATTATGATAAAACTAATCGAACATGAAGCAGAGCTTGACCGTGAACTGCTCAATAAAACCCTCTCAGGCAAAAAAATGCTTGCCTATATGAGGGCATACGGTCCAAATTACGAATTCTGCCGTTTCTATAAGCTTTCAGATGATTACGGTGAGGGATTCATGTTCATCATAAATTCAACCCTAATAATCTGTACGGACGGCTGTTTACAGCCAAGTGAGGAAATAGACCTCTTTGTCAGCATGAACATTCCCTTCCGAATAGAGGGTGACCGGTATATCCTCGAAGGAATCAAGCTGACTGAACGCTATCAGAAGCTGAATCGTACCATCTTTGAGCTTATTCCCGATGAAACTCCGCTTGAAACCATCGAGGAACACGTTGAATTTAACCCTAATCTTCCGGATGTTTATAAAATTCTAAGTGAGGGATTTCCGAATATTTCCGATTTTTCCCTCTGGTATACCGATACCTCACACCGCTGCCGTCACGGTATAAGCAAGGTTTTCACATACCGCAATTCTACAACAGCTTCCGCAGTATTTGATATCGGAAGCACTGTACTTATCGGTCAGGTAGCAACAACTTCCGCCGCCCGTGGCAGAGGATATGCAAGAGAATTTCTGAAATGGCTTGCAAAATTCTTCAACGGACTTGGAAAAAAAGCCTATCTCCTTGCACTTGATGTGCGTGTAAGCTTCTATGAGGAGATCGGATTTAAGGTTGTCGGAAAGGAAATCGTCCTTGAACGTATCGACAACAAGAAAGACAGCCATAATAAAGGTAAAATCCTTAACTAATGACAATGCCGCCTGATTTTTATGCGGTGCTGCCTAAACTTTCTATCCTACGGGGGTAAATATGAACAGTAAAATATATGAATTATATAAGTTTGATGCTAAACTATCCGAACTTGCCGAAAAAGCCGAAAAAAATTGTGCCGATGCTTTCAGACGCACAGATGAAATTGCCGAATTTAACGGTGCAAAGGTTTTGAAAGCTTTCTCCGACAACAAAATAAGCGAACCTTGCTTCTACGGCTCAACAGGTTACGGCTACGGCGACGTAGGACGTGAGGCTATCGACAAGGTTTTTGCTCAGGTTTTCGGTACAGAAGATGCTCTTGTACGCTTCAATTTCGTTTCTGGTACTCATGCACTTTCCGTTGCTCTTTTCGGTGTTCTGAGAACCGGTGACAAAATGGTTTCCATTACGGGCAAGCCTTATGATACCCTCGAAGAAGTTATCGGATTAAGCGGAAACAAGGGAAGCGGCTCTCTTATGGACTACGGCGTTGAATATGGTCAGGTTGACCTCAATTCCGACGGTTCTCCCAAGCTTGACGAGATAACAGAAGCCGTTAAGGGTGCAAAAATAGCCTATATCCAGCGTTCAAGAGGATATTCTCTCCGAGGTGCTTTTACTGTCGGAGATATAGAAAAAATGATTAAAGCCGCAAAAAAAGGCAATCCTGATATTATAGTAATGATAGACAACTGCTACGGCGAATTTATTGAGGAAAGAGAACCATCTGCCGTTGGTGCTGATTTGTTCATCGGCTCTCTTATTAAAAATGCAGGCGGCGGAATTGCCCGTACAGGCGGATATATAGCAGGACGTGCAGACCTCGTTGAACTTTGTTCATACCGTCTTACCTGTGTGGGAATGGGTAAAGAGGTCGGCTGTACTCTCGGCATGAACCGTGAAATGCTCCTCGGTCTTTTCTTCGCCCCCGATGTTGTTGCAAATGCTGTAAAAACTTCGGTTTTCGCAAGCGAACTTTTCACTATGCTCGGCTTTGAATGCTCTCCACGCAAAGACGACTCCCGTGGCGACATCATAACAGCCGTTCAGCTCGGCAATGAAGAACGTCTTTGTGCTTTCTGCCGTGGAATACAGAAAGGTGCTCCGATAGATTCATTCGTAACTCCTGAACCGTGGGATATGCCCGGCTATACGAGTCAGGTAATCATGGCGGCAGGTGCATTCACAGGCGGTGCTTCCATTGAACTTTCTGCTGATGCTCCCCTTCGTGAACCCTATGCAGTCTGGATGCAGGGCGGCATAACCTACACAAGCGGCAAACTTGGAGTAATGCTTGCGGCTCAGGAAATGATAGACAGCGGGCTTATCTCTCTTTGACTTTTTTTACAAATTTTTATTTGATTTGTGAGCTATAATGCTGAACTGTTTCGTTAATTTGATAAATTATTACAGAATAAATACAATTTCCACTTTTACTGCATTATAAGCGCCTAACCTGTTGACATTTGCCGAAATTACTGGTAAAATAGATATAATGGTTTTCTGCATACATTGCAGTAAGCTTAAAACAAAAAATATATAAATATAATTTAAGGTAACTCTGTACAAAGTATCCTTATTTCCTTTGTATGATATTACCTTTTACAAATTTAAATCAACATAATTACAAAAGGAGGAGCTGCTTTGGGAGAGCTTAAACATTGTTACAAATGTATGGACGAGTATGACGAAGAACTTCACGTCTGCCCCTCATGCGGCTACGATGATAACACACCGAACAACCCTATGTATGTAACACCGGGTACTCTGCTGAGAGAAAAATATCTCTGCGGCGTTCTTCTCGAATTTAACGGCGAGGGTGCTACCTACATCGGAAAAGATATCACTACAGGCAAAAAAGTCAATATCAGAGAATATATGCCGATTAACCTCTGTACCCGTATCAAAAACCGTTCGGCTATCAGCGTAAATTACAACAATCTCGCTAAGTATAAGGCTTTTATGGCTGAATATACTGAGCTTAACAAATCTCTTGCAAGAATCAGGGATAACCCGAATATCGTAACTGTCCTTGATATGTTTGCCGAGAATAACACAACATACACCATCTATGACTATAACAACGGCGTTAAAATGATAGATTACCTCAAGGAAAATGCCGGCGAACTCAGTTGGGAACAGGTTTCAAAAATCTTCCCTCCGCTGTTCACCTCTATCAGCCTTCTCCATAATGCAGGTATCATTCACCGTGCTATCAGTCCCGATACCGTTTATATCAACGATAACGGCGAACTCAGGCTCTGCGGGTTCAGCGTTTCTTCCGCAAGAACTGTCAACGCAGGACTTGAATATGAGCTTTTCAAGGGCTATGCTGCACCTGAACAGTATTCCGCAAGCAGCAACAGCCGTCAGGGTACATGGACTGACGTTTACGGTATCTGTGCTTTGCTCTACAGAACCCTTACAGGCTGTATGCCGATTGATTCCGTTTCACGCCTTAAACATGATGACCTCCATGAGCCGTATGTTCTTGATTCAAGAATACCTCCCCATGTTTCTTCCGTTATCATGAAGGGCATGAGTCTTTCAGGCAGAGACAGAATACAGACCGTTACAGAACTTGTTACACGCCTTTTTGAACAGCCTTCCGATAACGACGATACAGCTACTGCTGATTTCAGTTCAGCAGCAGATGTTATCAGAGAATCTCAGGCTCAGAAGCAAATGCAAGCCGCTGTTAACCGTCCTCAGCAGCAGCCAAGACCAAGACCTCAGCAAAGACCTCCTCAAAGACAGCAGCGTCCTCAGCAGCCTCAGCAGCACAGGCGTGAACCGGAAAATGGCTATCGCCGCCGTGAGGAACAGGACTACCGCTATGAAACTGTAAGTACCGCTGATAAGATAAAAACTCCGCTTATTATCGGAATTTTACTTGTCGCTATCCTTATAATTATCGGTGTTTTCATTTATAATGCCCTCTATGATCCGCAGGAAGAGGAAGATCCGAGAAAACGCCGTCCAACTTCCGTTTCAGACAGTGTTGATGAAGAAGAGGAAGAAGCAACTAAAGATTCCGATATCGAAATGCCAAGTCTGATAGGTCGTTTCTATGACCAGACCGCTGAAAAATGGGCTGAATATTTCACCCTTGATCCGGTTTATGAGTTTAATGACAGCTACGATATGGAAATGATATTTGAACAGGATATCGAAGAAGGTACTATGATATCTCAGGGTACTGTCATAACAGTTAAGGTCAGCAAGGGTAAAACTTCTGCATTTATCCCTGACTTCGACGGACTTACCTCCGCCCAGTATAAGCTTCGCCTTGAAAAGGCAGGTATTCCAAAGGATAACTATGAATTTGTTGAAGCAAAGAACTATTATGGTACTCCTGATTCAATCGTTGAACTTAAAGTAAACGACGAAAAGGTTAATCCGGGTTCACTCTTTAACAACAAGGGCGATAAGAAGCTTATGATTTATTACGTTGCCGGCGGTTCTTCACAAAGCAGTATAACAACCGCTTATCAGCAGTACAGCTTTGTTACCACAGCAACAGATTCTTCATACAGCTATGTAACAACTGCTCCTTATATTCCTGAAGTTACTACACCTGTCGTTGTAACAGAAGCACCGGTTGAACCGCCTGTAACTCCGGTTGAGCCGCCTGTAACTCCGGTCGAACCACCTGTTACTCCCGTTGAGCCGCCTGTTACTCCCGTTGAACCACAGGGCGGCGGAGAAGCTGTACAGTAACTTATAAATATAGGGCATCTCTAAAAACCCGTTTTGAGTAAGAAAAAGAAGATAGGTACAGTAGATGCAAGAAAAGCCATCGAAGGCGGGCTTTCGCACTACGAGAGGGCTTGACGCAGCAAATGCTGTGCATAACTGTTTTTCTCAGAAGGAGTTTTTAGAGGTGCCCTATAATCAAACTGCCTGTC
>JAZQND010000006.1:0-3584 GCA_045627145.1 Ruminococcus sp.
CTATGCACAGCATCCGCTGCGTCAAGCCCTCTCGTAGTGCGAAAGCACGCCTTCGATGGCTTTTCTTGCATCTACTGTACCTATCTGCTTTTTCTTACTCAAAACGGGTTTTTAGAGGTGCCCTTGAATATTTTATGCGAAGTAATGAAGGAGAAAGGCAAGGAAGAAAACCGCAGACATACCGGTCTGTCGGTCAGCCTCTCTGTCAGCTTCGCTGATACCTCTCCCACAGGGAGAGACCTCGTATGGCAAGGTTTTCTGACACAGAATTTCTTCGTCAGGACAAGCTGAAAAATTCATGATTTAGTTGGTGGAGCAATAGAAATAAAGCAAACAGCAAAGGGAGGTGTAGCAATATTATCAGGAAACTGTAATAACTGCGGTGACGGTTTGGTTTGAGGGGAGGATTTCGGATTCGCTTCTCAAATTGATTACAGGATCGCCGTTTCCGTCGAAGGCAACACGTCTTATACGGGTATGGCGGCAAGGATCGTAGAGAGGATCTGAATTATAGGTGCCGCAGTTTTTGGATGAATGTGAAGAAGGTCTTGCGTGATAGACGATAAGAAGATTTCCGTTTTCGTCGGTAACGAAGCAGTTGTGACCGGGACCTGATTCACCGTTCAGATTATCTGTTGAGAGGACAGGCGAGGAAAGTTTAGTCCAGCTTGATTTATTCATAAGGTCTGCGTTGATATCTGCTTCAAGCCGTCCGACGCAGTATTCCGAACCTGTTCCTGAAGCCGAGAAGAAAATGTAAATTTTATTTTGGGTTTTTAGAACAGCCGCCCCCTCGTTGACACGGTTATTCACAAGTTCCCAGTTATATTCAGGCTTGGTAAGAAGAATTGGCTTTGATATGAGCTTCCAGGGTTCTGATGGATCAATTTCTGCCATAAACAGCGAAGAATCGCCTTTTATTTCTGCCCAGACAACATAATGCTTTCCGTTGTTTTCAAAGTATGTCATATCAAGTGAGAAGCTTTTGAATGAATCCGAATCTCCGTAAGAAGCCTGCATCTGACCGCATTCAGTCCAGTTGCCATTATATGGATCGCCGGTGCATTTCAGGACGTATGGACGAATAGCCCAGATATCGCTGCTTGAGCCTGCGGCGAAGAAAATATACCATGAATCACCTATTCTATGCATTTCCGGAGCCCATATATGTTTTGCAAGAATGCCGCTTGAATGAGCTTTCCAGATAACTTTTTCTTCTGCATTTGCAAGTCCTGCAACGGTATTGCTTCTGCGAAGGATAATGCGGTCATAGCCTTTATCGACACTTCCGTAAGCGGGGTAAGAGGCGGTAAAGTAGAAATAGCCGTCGTTTCCGTCAACAATATAAGGATCAGCACGTTCATTGATAAACGGATTATTGTAAATTTCAGCACTTGAACGTATTTTTCCGCTGACTTTATAAGTGCCTGCAGCCGAGGTATTCACGGCGGCGATATCAGAGCTGTTCCATTCCACGCCGAGTTCAGCCGAACCTCCGTTGCTGTATTCTGCGGTGACAGTTTTGGGGAGATTAAGTGAACTGCCCTTGCTTATATTTATGTTAATATCTTTTACTGATGTATTGACAGCAGTAAGCGAACCTGACGGATAAGCGTTGATAAGTGCGGTGTACTGGTCGCTGTTAATAGGAATGACGTATCCGTGACGTGGGGTAAAATCGAAGCTGTAGCTGTTTCGGCTGACTGTTTTGAAGTTTGTCATATCGGAGGTTTCCTGCATAACGTAGTAGCCGTCACCGTAAGCGTCCGACATCATAAGCCACTTGCCAGTACCGATAAGATTATAGATATTCGGGCCTTCAACGCCGATATCGCCTTCCGAAACCTGTTTTATCTCGTCATAAGGGCCGTTTGCGTTGGCAGAAGTTGCAAGATAGATATGTTTGTTGGTTTCGTTTTTATAATACATATAATATTTGCCGTCCTTGAAAACGATATCGGAGTCGATAGCGTCGTTTCCGTTTTTGGGAGCAAACAGCAGAACAGGTTCAGTATCGAGGGTTTTGAGGTCTTTGCTGTAAGCGTAGTACATAACTGTGCGGTCGTCACGGTTTGGAACTCTTGCAGCGAAGTATATCATATAGGACTGTTTTTCGGGATCGTATATTGCCTGCGGAGCCCATGCACGGTCGGCATTCATCATCGTGCTGTACTTATTTGCAATTTCGATGATAGTTTCGTCAAACCAGTGAACGAGGTCGGTTGATTTTGCACTAATGAGGTTGCGGTTACTGCTCCAGCCGAGAGAAGATTTCATATCTGTAGCGAGAAGGTGATAAAGACCATCCTCGCCTTTGAAGATATAGGGATCACGGATGCATTCTGTGCCTACACTTGATTTCCAGACTGACTTTCCGCCGTTAAGTGTCTTAAAATTGTAGCCGTCAAGACTTACTGCGTAGGAAAGCTGTTCCTGTGAGGGGGAATTGCCGTTGAAGTAGGCGAAAAGGTAAGCCATATCGGGTTTTTCACAGGATATTTCACATTTTGGAGTGATTTGTGCGTCATTGCCGAGAAGAAAATCAGCAAGCAGAGTGAGGTCGTTGGAATTGGCTGTGCCGTCAGAATTAACATCAGCAATTTTTGACATAATGCTGTCGAAGCCGTTCATAAGACCTTTTCGCATGAGGATAAGGTCGAAGGAATTAAGTTTGCCGTCCATATTGAGGTCGCCGCTGATGAAGCTGAGAGAGTTTTTTTCAGGGCGAATATAGAATTTCTGGTTTTCGCCGCCCCAGTAGTCCCACTGGTCGATATTTGCACCGTTTTCGTAGCTGATATCGTAGACATCAAGTGCGGCATTTCCGGAACATTCAGCAGTTATATAGTAAGCATCATCGGTTTTGTGGAGTATGAAATGCTGACCGGGGGAATCGATATATTCGGAAAGGAAGATGTTATTTCCGTCGGTTGAGTTGCCGTTTTCAACGGTAAGAGCAAGCGATGTATCTGCGGCGGAAAGGATTTTGCATTTTCCGTCGCCTACGCTGACTATCTTCCATTTTTGTGAATCATTTCCGTTTTTTTCCCATTGAATAACATTTTTGTCTGAATTTGCTGTAATGAATTTTCCGTTAAGCCGAACCATAATGCTGTAATCCGCACCGCTGATGATATTGCCTCCGTTGTCTGCGTAGACAGCATTTAAAGGTTGGGGAATATTTTCAGCCGCAGCCTGCATATTTAATGGCAAAGCGGCAGAAAAAAACACAGCCGATGTAAAAATTGATAGCTTTTTTAAATAATTCAAAGCAAAAGACCTCCGTTCTTTATCATAATACTAAACAGATTTTAACACATGATGTTATAAAAGTCAATTATTATTGTGAAAATAGTTGGGGTAATAACATACAAAGTCATCAGACGTGCTATATGTGGTACTGCCATAAACAGAAAAGAAAAAAGCCGCATCCGAATACTGCTGTCAGGAGTTACAGTAATCGGATACGGCTTTTTCTTAAGGGCACCTCTAAAAACCCGTTTTGAGTAAGAAAAAGCAGATAGGTACAGTAGATGCAAGAAAAGCCATCGAAGGCGTGCTTTCGCACTACGAGAGGGCTTGAC
>JAZQND010000007.1:0-11173 GCA_045627145.1 Ruminococcus sp.
CCCTCAAGATTTAATTGGCGGAGCAATATCAAGAAATGAGGCCGTATTTGGTTTTGATTCGGTCAAGTTTTTCGAGCATAGGTTCAGCCGCTGTGAACAGGAAAAAAGCTGTTGCGAATGCGTGAACGCAGTCCATTGGGAAACCGGTGATATAGTAAGAAATCAATATCTCCTGTGACAGTTTTTCGCTGCTCCATATAATAGCGGCAGCCGGATTGACTATTCCTCCATATATTACGATTGCTGAAATCGCTCCAAAAACCGCCAATGAACCTCTTGTCCGCCGCAAAAGTCCTTTTTTAAAAAGTACACCTGCGAGGAAACCCGTTATACCCATTGCGAACATCTGCCAGGGTGTCCACGGTCCCTGAGAAAACATAAAATTTGAGGCAAGCATAGTTACAGCACCAACCAGAAATCCGGTTTCACCGCCAAATGCAACGCCTGAAATAATAGTGACAGCCATAACAGGCTTAAATTCAGGAAGCATAAAAAATACGGCACGTCCTGCAATTCCAACAGCACATAAAGAGGCAATTACCGCAAGTTCACGAGCTTGCGGGCGTTTTTTCTCAAAAACCATGAAAAACGGAAGCATACATTCTATTAACACTGCAAAAGCAGTTATATTGTATCTTTTTCCGCCAAGATAAAAGATACCGATAAAAAGCGTGAACGGAACGGCAAGCAGTATCATTGCCGCAGAAGCCGCAGTACGTCTTGAGAGCCGCCGTTCAGCTTTTTTAGTCTGAACCGACACAGGCACTTCTGAACGTCTGCCAATTGAAAATGCTGACAAAAAAAGCGACAGGATAAGTACAGCATATAGCCACATCTGTTTCCCCGCCAGTGATGAAAGACCTTCTGCTGTAACAATTTTTGTAAGGTCTGTAACTTTAGCTGAATAAATAAAAACAGCAAGTGCAATTAAACCGAAAAATGCCGCTGTAATTTTTCTCCACAAAGGAAGCCTGATGTTTTTCCTCTGCTTTTCTTCAACCTCTTTCACTGCTGAATAAGCAGAGTTTTCACGCAGTATCCTGTGTTTTTCTTCTTTTCCTCCGCAAGCTTTCACAACATCATTCACAGTTACTGCATTCGGCAGGATATGCCTTGCCATACGGTTTGCAGAGGTAGTATAGAAGCTGTTTCCCGAAAAGAATTCTCTTGGACTTCCGACGGAAGTTACAGCACCGTCAAAAAACATTGCACATCTGTCAGCATATTCTGCACAGAACTCGATATCGTGGCTTACCATGAAAACTGCTTTTCCGTCAGCAAGGATATTCCCCAATATTTCGGCAAATTCTTCTTTAAATTGTGCATCCATTCCTTTGGTGGGTTCATCAAGAAGCAGAATTTCCGGATCGCAGAGAAGAATTTTTGCCAATGCTGTACGCTGTTGTTCACCGCCTGAAAGGTCATAAGGATGTCGGTCAAGAAGTTTATCAATATGGCAAAGTTTTGCGGTTTTCATTACAGTCTCATACTGCTCATCACTTTTTTTGGCAGTTTTTCCGAATATTTCAAACAAGTCCTCAACAACTGTTTTCTTTACAAAAAGTGACTGTGGATTTTGCGGAAGAAGTGCGATTTTTCCGTATTTTCTGACATCTCCACGATAAGGCTTTTCAAGTCCTGCCAAAAGCTTCAAAGAAGTTGTCTTACCTGTTCCGTTTCCGCCGAGGAGAGCAAAAAATTCTCCTCGCCGAACCGAAAGTTCAAGTCCTTTGACGATGTCTTCGCCGTTTTTTTCATATCTGAACCACACCTTGTCCGCACTTATCATAACATCACCAAAACCGGAATTTTCGTGAGTTTCCGCAATCTGACATACTGAATGCTTTTCAGCAAATCTGCTAATAAATCTGCTTCCCTCGCAGACTGTAAGCGGACATTCACCGTCATTTTCAATGGCTGACCATATCCTCATGGCGGCAGGCATTGCAGAGAACATCGGGTTTTCCGCAATTTTGAGTTTTTGACCAAGTTCCCGTGGAGAACCAACAAAAAATAGTTTTCCTTCGTCCAGACACACCGTTTTATCCGCAAATGAAAAGACTTCTTCAAGGCGATGTTCTGTTATGATAACAGTCACACCAAGTTCACGGTTTATTTTTCCAATAGTAGTAAGGAAATCGGAAGCCGCAATCGGATCAAGCTGACTTGTAGGTTCATCCAGAATCAGCACAGAAGGCTGCATGACCATAACGGAAGCAAGGTTCAGAAGCTGTTTCTGACCGCCTGAAAGTTCGGAAGTTCTCTTGTTAAACCATTCCTGTATCCCGAAAAACGAAGCCATTTCAGCCACTTTTCTGCGGATGGTCTGTGTATCCTCGCCCATACTTTCAAGTCCGAAGGCAAGTTCATGCCAGACTTTATCCGTAACTATCTGGTTTTCAGGTGATTGCTGAACAAATCCGATTTCAGCCGCCTGTTTTTTTATATCAAGACTTTCAAGCGAAATACCTTCAAAAAGTATATCTCCGTTTCTTACTCCGTGCGGAGCGATTGCGGATTTCAACTGACGAAGAAGCGTTGACTTTCCGCACCCTGATTTTCCGCAAACGACCACAAATTCACCTTTTTCAACTGTAAAACTGATATTTTCAAGTGCATATTTTTCCTGTTCAGGGTAGGCAAAGCTGTAATTATTTATTTTAATTTTTTCCATTTAATGTCCTCCGGAATATCTGCAAGAACAGGAGTAATGCAGAGCAGAAAATAAGCTGAATATACACAAAAGGAAAGAGGTGAGATATCCGCATAAGAAATAAACGGCAGATATTTCCAGTATACAACACCTGATATCTGACCGCAAAAAACGAAAAATCCGCAAAAAATCAGCCATGCAGAAGTCAACCTGTCCCTTTCGTCGAAAATATAAATTGAAAATGCAGTTCTCCCCTTCAGACCGTAACCACGGCTTTTCATGCTGTCGGCTGTTTCAATTGCATTTTCAAGTGACCAGGTTATCATAATTGAAAAAACAGTGACAGCATTTTTCAGTCTCTGAAAGACACTGCCCTCGGAAACGTCCCTTCCAAGACAACGCTGTGCATCACTGACAATTTTAAAATGCTCCTTAAATTTCGGCACAAACCGCAGTGTCATGCTTAGAAGAAGTGAAAGTGACGGTGAAATTTTTCCAAAAAGATAAATAAATTTATCAGATGTAATGACCTCGCTGAAACACATGAACCATATCAGCACGGCGGCAAGCATACAGCCTGACGAAATACCGTAAAGAATACTTTCAAGAGTAAGCGGATTGCCTGTTGGCAGATATGTAAGAATGGTGCAGCCTGCGTGATTGAAAGCCGGATTGATAACGGCTGTAAGAACGATTATTGGCAAACTGTATTTCAGACAGAATCCGCTACCTTTTGAGCCGCAGAGCCTTACAGCATAGGCGGCTGCACATACAAGGGAAATTATCTGACAGGCAGGATGAATTATCGTCATAGAAAAAGCAAGAACCAAAGAAAAATATATAAAATTAACAATCGGGTGAAAGCGTGAAAACTCATCACCCATTTCTGAGGCACGTTTCATTATGTTTCTCCTGAATTATTTTGTTCCCACAATTAAGTCAACCTCACACAAAGCACATCTGACGACTTTGCACGGTGTTGCCTTAAATCCTGATTTTTCTGCTTGACCTGACAGCGAAATAATGCTGCTTTCTTCCTTGACTTTCTCCTTCATTACTTCGCATAAATTATTCAAGATTTAGTTGGTGGAGCAATAACATAAATTTTTCAGGACTTAATTGACGGAACAATAGTATATCAGCACCGCTTAATGGTGTTTTATTAATTATATCACTTTGCTAAATATATGTCAATATTGGGGGGGAAAAAACATGACTATACAGCTATATACAGGGAATCTCTAAAAACCTGTTTTTTCTTAGAAGGAGTTTTTAGCAGTAAAAAGCCCTTCCGTGAACCAGAGGATTACGGAAGGGCTTTGGTTAATCATCAATCCATATCTTTGAATACGAATGGAAGCTTACCTGTTGGTTCAGGATTCTTGATGATGTTTTTCAGTGCTGTGATAACAGAAGTGTTAACTATTGAACTCTTCTTTATTACTGCTACATCATATCCGAATGAAAGCTTTCCTGCAGGAGTTGTATTCTGAGCTGTAAGTCTGCTTAATGCTGCACTTACATCTGATAAGAACTGCTGCTGTTCGTCAGGTGAATTATCGGTCTGAACTGAGATAATGAATTCGCCTGAACCTGTACGATATATCTTCTTATCCTTGAAAATCTTTCCAAGAACTTCTGCTGTTTTAACAAGAGCCCAGTCACCTGTATCGTTGCCGTATTTTACATTGATATTGCTGAGATTTTCAATATTGAACATTGCGAAATAGTAAGGTGTTTCTTTGCTTGGAGTACATTTATCAACGTCAACTGAGAATGCGATACGGTTATTGACTTCTGTAAGAACGTCTTTAAACATTGCTGTATAGAGGCTTTCCTTGGTCTGATTACTTTTAAGAATAGTAGCTGAAAGTTTATCCTGTGTTTTGTTCTGATTTCTGATGATGATATTGAAGATAACTATAAGAATGATAAGTGCTATGAAGAATATTCCGAGATAGATTCTCATACTTGTTGTAAGTGCGAAAACTTCTTCTTTAGTATCGTCGAGCATGATTATCCATTTGTGTTCAGGCATATATGAGTATGTTGAAACGTATTTTTTTCCTTTAAACTTATATTCAAAACTGCCTTCGCCTTCTTTTGCTACATTTGAACTTTCATCGTATTTTTCACAAAGAGCTTTAACTTCTGCAGTTTTGATTTCTTCACCGATAAGTTTTGAATCTTTATTGAAGATATACTTTCCGTCTTTAATGTTTATCATGCTGTAGAATGAATTATCAAGACCTCTGATAGAAAGGTTATCAAGTTTTTCAACAAGACCTGATGTAAAGATACCAAGACCTACAAGACCTATAGGTTCGCCGTTTTCGTCATAAACAGCCTTATACATTGAAACGATCTGTCTTGAAGTTGCAGGAGAGATTATGATACCTGTATCATAAACGCCGTCGCCTGCTGATAATAATGAATCGTGGAGAGCTTTACGGGATTCTTCATCTTTTCTTGTGATGATACCTACTGTTCCCGGGGTAGTATGTGTAAGAACGTGTGTATCCCATTCACTGGCGTAAATACCTTCAAGATTTTCGATGTTTTCTGAAAATTCTTCTGTATATTTCTGAGCTATTCCCTGTATTACTTCATCTGTAGGATTTTTAAGAAGGTCTACTATCTGAGCTGCCTGACTATAAGCTATAAGTGTGCTTTCTGCGTCTTTAACGTAACTGTCGATCATTTCCGCACGTTCATCAGTAATGACAGCCATGTGGTCGAGTGAGCTTTTCTTAGTTGTACTTGAAACTGTAATAGTAATGATAATTGAAAGTATAAGAAGAACAACTATCTGGGCTATCATAATGATACTGATAGGCGATAAAACTTTTTTTGATTCTTTCATAATTCATTTTCCTTTCATTTATTTTATAGAATTTATTTCAAATTTCAAATTTAATGGCTGAATAATGTACCGAAAAAACCTTTTCTTGGAACAGAATCTTTTTCTTTAGCTTCTTTAGCGTGTTCCTTGATTTTCTCCTTAGCTTTTGCGAGTTCCTTTTTCATTTCGTTTTCTTTTTCTTTTATTTCTTCTTCGCTTTCCTCGGTGACTTCAAGAAGGTTTTTTACTTTATTTTTTAATACATCTCCTTTAAAGCTGTCACTGTTTGAAAGAGGTACAGAAATATCAGGTGCGGCATACTGCTGCTGCATTTCATATTGCGGCTGAAAACTGTTTGCTTGCGGCGGCTGCATTCCATATTGCGGCTGGAAACCGTTTGGCTGCAGTGGCTGCATTCCTATTGGCTGCTGCATTCCCCTTGGCTGCTGAACAGGATATCCGTTTGGCGGATTCTGATAAGCCATTGCAGAAGCTTCAGCAATGTTTATCATTCTGTCTGCCATCAGAATATAAATACTCTGATTATCCATTCCAAGCGACATAATGTAACTCATACAGTTACTGCACGGAAGCATTGGTATTCTGTTGAATGTACTGATCAATAACAAGCCTATGATTGAGTTTTCGCCTGCGATCTGCATATTTCTTATGGCTTCGATCTCGGCGTGGACATAAGCACCCATATTATCAAGGTAGCTTACTCCTGAATAAATTCTTCCAGAATTGGTCTGGATAACGCAAATGGTTTCCTCCTGAGCGATAATTTCACCACTCTCCACTCTTGCGTTTGCGATAGTATTAGCTGTTGAAAATAACATATCCGGAATCATTACGTTCACCTCTCATATTAAAAATTATGTTTTCTATCTACAAAAAGTATATTCCAGAGCGTATTGTATTTATTGTTACGTTGGAAACTATTGCCCCCGACTCGACAAATCGTATAGTAAAAGTAATGTAATATTCCTTTTGTATATTCATATTATAGCATGAAAATCATCAAATGTCAATACCTTTTTTCACAAAATGTAGAAATTTTTTTGTTTCTTTTGTTCAAACTTAAACATTCCGTATACTTTTAATTAGTTTTATCAAACGGCAATAATTTACAGTGTGTTATAAAAGTTGATTATATGATAATATTAATTAACTAATTACTAAACTATTTGTTGTATTTCGGATAATAAAAAAACAATGTGCCATAAGATTATACTATCCTATGACACATCTTAAAATTCTTCGCCGCAGTTTTCATTTCTTCGGCTGCAATTATCACTCCCTCAATTAAATCATGAATTTTTCTGCTCGTCCTGACGAAGAAATTCTGTGTCAGAAAACCTTGCCTTTCTCCGTCATTACTTCGCACTAATTATTCACGATTTAATTGGTGGAGCAATATTTATTTCCACTCAATGCCGCTTTCAGTAAATTCAAGTATCCTGTCACATATTTCCAAAGCTGCCGGTCTGTGTGTCACTATAATAACCGTCTTATCAGTCATGTTTTTAAGGTTTTCAAGAACCTTCTTTTCCGTCTTTTCGTCCAAAGCACTTGTGGATTCATCAAGCAACAGAATCGGTGAATCAGAAAAAATCGCCCTTGCAATGGCTATTCTCTGCATCTGTCCCTCTGAAAGACCTGTTCCACGTTCTCCAAGCTGAGTATCAACTCCGCTTTCAAGCTCGCTTATAAATTCGTCTGCACACGCAATTTCAAGTGCCTTGTTTATCCTTACATCATCTTTCTTACAGCTTTTATCAGCAAACGACACTATTTCACGGATTGTACCACTCATAAGCTGATTGCCCTGCGGCACATAAGCAAAAAGTCTGTGCCACTGACCTGTAAGAGGAATTTTTTCGTCTGCCGCAAGATACCTGCCACCTTCATCAAGCGAATACAGACACATCAGAAGCTTCAGAAGAGTCGATTTTCCGCAGCCTGAATGTCCGGCAAAGGCGATATACTCCCCTTTTCTGATTTCAAGACTAATGTTTTTCAGTACAACAGGCATTCTGTTTTTCTTATCTGCATCATCTGTGTTATTGCTCGGCATATATGTGAATCCCGCATTTTCAAATACAAACGCCTTAAAGCTTTTATTGTAAAATTCCCTTATCTCCTCCGCAGACTTTACGCCTTCGGGACAGTCATCTTTATAGCCTTCAGCCTCCATAATTCTTTCAGCACTCGCCGTCATCGCATAGAATTTCGGCAGATATCCCGTAATGTTGGCAAAAGGCGACTGTATCTGTGAAATAAGCTGCAGGAGTGCAGTCAAAGTACCATAGCTGATAGTACCGTCCAGAATACCGCTGCCTCCGTAAATAACACCCATGATGTACATTCCGTTCATTGCTGTTCCAAAACCGATATTGCACACGTTTGAAAACCTGTTGCGTTTCATTCTCGCCTCTTTGTGAGCTTCCATTTTTTCATTTGCCTCAATACCCGTCTGTTTTTCAGCCGCAAACGATTTTACCATAACAAGACTGCTCAGATTCTCCTGAAAATGTACACGCAAAGCACCGTCTTTTTCCTGAATGTTTTTATGCAGTCCTTTCAGTACCTTTCTGAAGCCATAGGTAAACAACAGCATTACCAGACCTCCCGGTATGATAATATATGCAAACCTCGGCTCAAGTGCAAGTATCATCACAACAGCTCCCAGAAGCTTTACAGCCATACCTGAAATCCCCGGAACTATCTCAACCATTCCGTTTGCACAGACTACAGTATCATTTGTCAGTCGGTTTATCCATTCTCCGGAATGAACGGCGGTCACGCTTGCATAATCCTTTTTCATAAGATTTGAAAACAGCCGTTCCTTCATAAGATTTTCAAACGCCGCCCTTGATTTCTCCTCAAGCCAGCGTATAACGGCTCTCATGGCAAGCTGTGCCGCAACAAGCAGAACTATAAGCACAACATTTAAAGCAAATCCCGATTTATCAGAAGACGCTGCCGCATCTATTATATTCCTGAGAAGCAGTGCATAGAACACTCCGCTTGCTCCGTGAAGCGACTGAACTATAAGAAGAACAAGTATGTATATCTTCTTTTTTCCCGTAACTTCCCACAGCCACTTTATCGCTGAATTTTTCATCTGTCTAAAAAATCAGTCCTTTCCTTATTATATGTATATTGACGGCAGACACGCTTTCTTATCTCGTTTCTGAGAATTTCAGGTGAAACTACCTCAATCACAGGGCCGAAGCTGAGCAGATTAATAATAATCTCTTTTTCGTCGCCCGAATCATACCAAAGCTTTACAATAAGCTCATGTTTTTCGCTGTCAATTACAGTTTGTTTTTCAAATGAAGCGAACTCTGTCATAAATCGTTCAATGCCGTTTCTTTCAGCCGTAACTCTTATAACCGCAGGTTCTGTACATTTTCTTTTTTCAAAATATTCGTCTGCGGAAATATCATGCCTGAAAATCGTTCCTGTATCCTTCACGCTTATTATTCTGCCGGTATTCAGTATTACGCTCTGACTTATTTTTCCTTTTTTCAGTAGAAAACAGTAAATACGGAATTTCCCGTTTTTCTGCGAATACTCCAGTTTAAGCGGCAAACACGGTGCTTTGACATTTCTTCCCGAAACCGTCATATAGTTCAGTTCCACAATTGAAGAACGCTTTACAGCACCAAGAATTATCCGAAAATTTTTTATGTAAGAGCTGTCTGAAAAATCATCGTAGTCTGAAAAGCTGTCAAAAAACCTGAAATGTTCGGCTTTATACAACGGCTTTACACCTTCAAGGCGTTTTTCAAGACGTTCAATACTTTCATCACCAAGAAAAAGACGTATCCTTGAATCAAACAGTTTCGCCTTCAGCCAGCGTTTCTGTAAGATAGTCAAAATATTGACAGGCGGATTTTTAGTAATACGTTCAAGTTTTCCGCTGCTGTTTTTTCTGAAAAGCCCCCAGTCGCCGTCATTCGGTATAAGCTTCTGCGGCAGAAACAAAACCGAATCCCTGAATCCTTCCGACATTATCACATCTCTGATGTTTTTTTCATCGGTTGATTCATTTTCAAGCAGTTTTGCCGCAATACGAAAGTATGTGCCGTAAATCTCACTGAATATGTTCATCTCTTTCACCGCCGTACATATCATACATTCTTTCAACGTCGCTGTAAAAACGTCTGTTTACTGTTTCTGAGCCGCCCTCAATTTTCACTATTCTGCCAATAAGCGTTTTCAGCCAGTGCATTATCTCATTTACATCAAAAATTTCAGCAGTGAGGGTATAAAGATTTTCATCTGTTTTTTCAAGCTTACAGTTTCGCTTTTCACGTTCAAGACGTTCAGGAATAAACGGTTCTGTTTGTTCATCGGCATAAAAGGTTATCTTCACCAAAACAGGAATATCATCTTTTCCGCCGTTTCCGAAAGAAACGCCGTAGCAATGAGGTTCTTTTGCTTCAAATGTTTTTCTGATACTTTCATATTCTTCACATACTCCGCACTTTTTCACCTTTCTGATACGGTCAAGCCGAAAAGTTGTATATTTGTTTTGTTTTGGAATGAAAGCTGCAAGATAGCGTCTGCCTGTCTGAACCGACACATAAAATTTATAAGGCACGACAATAAATTCGGTTGAAGCAGAATCTTTTTCTTTATCATTTCCGAATTTATACATTGTCAGTGAAACAAATCGTTTCTCCTCAACAGCCTCCAGGATTTCGGGCATAAGAACATCTTCAAGAGTATGGATAATATAATTATGCTTCATGAAAAAAAGGTCATTTTTCAGTCCTGCGGATTTCAGCAGACTGTTTCCAACAATTCCGAACTGCTGTATCTCGGAAAAGAATTTCACAGCATCATCAATACCTTCAAAATCTCTGAAAAGCTCATCTGTACAGTCATCCAAAAGCTTATAAAAAAGCTTGTTTCCTTTTTTAACAGCAATAACAATGCCTTCCTTAACGTATTCATTCAGTTTATTCCGAACTGTCTGCTCCTCAAAAAACTGACCATACTCATCTGCAAGCAAGTCTGCTATATCCTTCAACGTATGACAATTCCCGTCTGCAAGGACATCAGTAAGCAAAAAATGGAGCTTTATATCGTTATCGGTGAAACTTCTTGAATAGTATGCACTGTAAAGCGGATTTTCGTGGATATGACAGCTATCCACTGAAATTGAGACCTGTCTGCCACGAACCGAATTATCAAAGCGGATATAATCATTCATCCAGCTTTCCACACGGCGTTTTTCATCGTCATAAGTTCTGGAACTTTTCCTGTTGAAGTCATTGCGTACCTTACAGCCATAGATGAAAAAATCCCGAACATAGTCACGGGTTTTATCGAAATTTTTGATAAGTTCAGAAAAACCACTCACAAGCATCACCTCAATCCAATATAAAACAGTCTACTATATATAATAACAGATAATTACATATTTTGCAAGTATAATATTTCTCCACCAATTAAATCTTGAATTGTTCTGCTCGTCCTGACAAAGAAATACTGCTGTATTTCGACGAGAAATTGGATTTTTAACAAGGGCACCTCTAAAAACCCGTTTTGAGTAAGAAAAAGCAGATAGGTACAGTAGATGCAAGAAAAGCCATCGAAGGCGTGCTTTCGCACTACGAGAGGGCTTGACGCAGCAGATGCTGTGCATAGCTGCTTTTTCTCAG
>JAZQND010000008.1:0-18258 GCA_045627145.1 Ruminococcus sp.
AGCAAAAAAGGGACATTAAGTCCCTCAAAAAGGATAGAAGATGAGTCAGGCAGAAAAAACTGCCTGAACTCATTCAGCAATCCGTCAGCGGATCTGTTCCTTAACCTTAGCAGCCTTACCAACTCTGTCTCTGAGGTAGTAAAGCTTAGCTCTGCGAACTTTACCGTGTCTTACGACCTCAACCTTGCTAACTGCAGGTGAGTGAACAGGGAATACTCTTTCGATTCCAACGCCGTGAGCAACACGTCTTACAGTAAATGTTTCGCTGATACCGCCGTGCTTCTTAGCAATAACAGTACCCTCGAAAATCTGAATACGGCTCTTGTCGCCTTCCTTAATCTGAACGTGAACCTTAACGGTGTCACCTACTTCAAACTGCGGAACATTTTCCTTCATGCTTGATTCGCTGATTAACTTGAGTGCATCCATTTTATTTTCCTCCTAAATTTTCCGAACATTCATACCCGTCCGCAGAAGCCGTTCAGCATTCGGCAAATGCAGAAAAAATAAATAAAGAAGTGGAAAAACCACGGCTGTCGGTGACAGCATACAGGCAGCGGACTGTTCGATTTAATGTCTTGCGGCATTAACTCTCGCTCACAGAAAACTGTGAACGGATTTCAAATGCTCTGCTATTATACCATACTTTCGGTGAAATTGCAAGTGTTTTCACGAAAAAATTTCATTATTTTCGCAAAATATTCCCGTTCTTTTCACACAACCCGTTTCAAACGGTACTGAACCGCTGTTTTTCAGGGCTTCGATAAAGAGTGTCGGGTTATAATTTGTCTGTGTGCCTGCGGCAAGACGGATAACAATATCAACGCCTTTTTCGCTGACATGACAGCTCATAAGCTCTGTTGAAGGTCTGATATCCACGAAAGCAGTACCTTTTTTGGTTTTCTTTTCAACAAGTATCTCATTCTGTTCAAGCAGAGCTGTGATTTGCTGTTTGAGCATTTCAGGTTCGTCAGTCAGAAGCGTGAAGGTGTATTCTGCTTTTGCTATAGCCGTTACTTTCAGTTTCTGCTCTGTAACTGAAATGATGCGCATACCCTCCGGCATAACAGCATTCAGCCTGTCCTTTACCTCATTCAAAGGCATATCTTCGGTTATGTTGAAATCCAGTATCTCGCAGTTACTTTCAAATCCGAGTGAAAGTGCGAGTGCAAAAGCGTAGTAAGGGTGCGGATTAAAGCCCTCTGTATACCATATCGGCAGTTTTGAGCGTCGGAATGTACGCAGCATACATCGGTTGAGGTCAAGGTGTGAAATATATTTGGCACGCCCTGTTTTTTCAAAAACTGTTCTTAATCTCAGCAAAAACAAGCACCTCCTGTTTCTTTGCTTACACCGCAGCCTGAACATTTCAGGCGGCAGTTCGGTGTTGTAACAGCCTGATGAGCTGTTTTGTTTTCACGAATGAAAAATTCCTTTGAAACGTAGTAGTCGAGGTGTTCCCACGGCAGTATCTCGTCATACGGTATAAGACGGTTAGCGTAGTAAGCTGTGTCGATTCCGCATTCTTCAAAGGCTTCGAGCCATTTATCGTATTTGAAATGTTCGTCCCAGCTATCAAATTTACAGCCTTTCTTCCACGCTGTATAAACCGATTTGCAGAGCCTTCTGTCACCTTTTGCGAGAATGACCTCAAGCTGACTGACATTCGGATCGTGATAGCTTACCTTTATCTTTTTGCTCTTTACGGAGTCCATGAGGAGTTTCTGTTTGTGTTCTATCATTTCACGGGTATCCTGCGGCTCAAACTGAAACGGCGTAAACGGTTTCGGTACAAATGTTGCCACGCTGATGGAAACTTGTACTCCCCTGCCCTTTGGACGGTTTTCAATGCTGTAGAAAAGGTCTACTATGCGGTTGGCAAGGTCTGCTATACCTACTATATCCTCGTCGGTTTCTGTTGGAAGTCCCATCATGAAATAAAGCTTAACGGTTGAATATCCGCCCTCAAAAGCGATTCGGCAGGTATTCATTATTTCCTCCTCGCTGACGTTTTTATTGATAACATCTCTCAGACGCTGTGTACCACCTTCTGCCGCAAATGTAAGACCGCTTTTGCGTACCTTCTTGATTTTTTCAAGGAGTGCCTCGGAGAAATTGTCCATTCTCAGCGAAGGAAGTGAAAGATTAACTCTTTCAGCGGCGGTATAGTCAATAAGTTTTGAAAGCATACCGTCAATTTCGGAGTGGTCGCTGGTACTCAGTGAAGCAAGGGAAACCTCGTCATAGCCCGTATTTTCGCAAAGACATCTGGTTTCCTTATAAATCGTATCTGTCGATTTTTCACGGAAAGGACGGTAAATAAAACCCGCCTGACAGAAACGGCATCCCCTTATACAGCCTCTCAGAACCTCAACCGAAACCCTGTCGTGGACTATTTCTGTAAACGGAACTACAAAATTTTCAGGATAATATACCTTGTCAAAGTCGCTGATAATTCGTTTTTTCACGATTTTCGGCACACCTTCGTCAACATCAAGACTTTTTATCGTGCCGTCATCATTGTAATTGAAATGATAGAAGCGTGGAACGTAAATTCCGCCGATATTCGCAGCTTTACGCAGAAATTCGGTCTTTGTAGCACCCTGTTTCTTCATTTCGTGGTATAAGTCCATAAGTTCAAGGTTGACCTCCTCGCCTTCACCAAGTATGAAAAGGTCGAAGAAATCTGCAAGCGGCTCAGGATTGCACACACACGGTCCGCCTGCAACAACGATTTGTGTCAGTTCGTCGCCTCGTTCATTTGAAAAAATCGGAATGTCTGCAAGGTCAAGCATATTCAGTACATTAGTGTACGAAAGCTCATACTGCATGGTAAAACCTATAAAATCAAAATCCTTGATTGGCTCAAGACTTTCAAGGGCATAAAGAGGTATGTTATTTTCACGCATTACAGCCTCAAAGTCCTCTCCCGGTGCAAAGCATCTCTCACACCAGTAGTTCTCACGTTCATTTATGAGCGAATATAGTATTTTTATTCCGAGGTGTGACATTCCGATGTCGTAAGTATCGGGAAAGCAGAATGCAAATCTTACATCCGCCTTTGAAGCGTCCTTGACCACGCTTCCGACCTCTCCGCCTATGTATCTTGACGGTTTCTGCACCTCCATAAGGTGCTTTTCAATTTTATCAATAAGCATATTTTCCTCCGATTTATTCCCGAAAACGCTTGTCTGCGGGAATCAGTGATGTAAAATCTCCGTATATGCCTGCCCAGCCTTCGGGAACGAATTTTTCAAATCCCTCTGATTCAGGATAGCACGAATACAGTTCTTTGGTGTCAAAATTTACAAACAGCGACGGCTTGAATGCGGCACTGTCAGAATCGGGTGTAACCGCCCTCAGACAGCTTATTTCTTCGGCAGTATAGCGGCAGTTTATAAGCTGTGAGAAAAATTTTCCTGCGGAGTCGCTGTCAAGAATTTCAATGCCGTTTCGTTTTTCACAGAATGTTTCAAAACTGCCTGCGGTTTTATAAAAATCATCAGCAGAACGTCCGAGCTTTGCGAAGCATTCGGCAATTGCGGAATAAAGCTTTCTGTAGTCCATTTTCCAGAGGTCTTTCGGCGAAACATACCAGTCAAAGTGGCGTTTATATACTGCGGCAACTATGATATTCTCGCAGTATTTCGGCAAAACTCGTTCATTTTGTTTCATTTTCGCACAAACTCCTTCTGAAATATATCATGTCTTTAAGCTGTATACCGCATTCATAAATCGGGTGGTCATAGTTATCCGTAAAAAAGTTTTTAACTATATGACTTCTCACAAATCCGCATTTTTCGTAAAACGGAACTGTCAGCGGGCTGTCACCGGTTCCGACTTTAATTTCTCTGAAACGTCCTGAATAATTGGATATTACAAAATCAACCATCTTTTTTCCGTATCCCTGACGCTGAAATCCGGGCTTTACCGAGATATTTTTCAATTCACATACTCCTCCGCCTTCGTCTGTAACGGCACATACACCAATAGTTTTTCCGCAATTCTCAAGCACGAAAAGTTCACTTCTGTCAAGATATTTCAGAACCATATCCTCCTGTTCATCACCAATGAGCAGAATGTCCATATAGTTCGATTTATCGGTAAAAACCTGATGTATCTCAGCCATTCATGCTGTCCTCGCAGAAACGTTTCGGAAGAAACTCTGAAAATCGGTGTTCGCCGTCGGCAAGAACAACTATGAAATCGTCGTCACAAAATTCCGAAAGAACCTGTAAACACGCACCGCACGGTATGCATGGGTTTGAAAAGTCTCTGCCGCTGCTGCCTGCGACAGCAATTGCCCTGAATTTGGTAACACCTTCGGAAACTGCCTTAAAAACCGCAGTTCTTTCAGCACAGATTGTCAGTGAAAAAGAGGCGTTTTCAATATTGCATCCTGTGAATATCTGCCCGTCATCGGCAAGAAGTGCTGCTCCCACATGAAATTCGGAATATGCACTGTATGAATTTTCCGAAGCAAGAACAGCCTCCTGAAATAATTCTTTGTAAGTCATTTTTTACCGCCGTTCTGTTTTACCTTTGTTTTTTTGCCGTCGGGTGTCATGATGTAGGTATTGTCAAGCTGAACGGCAAGATTTCCGAGAACAGACTGACGATATTCATTTCTGAGCTGTGTCTGTTCGGCTTTTTCCTCATCGGTAAGACCTTTTGTTTTGGATTTGCGGGAAAGTTCATTTATACGGTCAATTTTTTGCTGGTTCAAAAAAATCACTCCTTGTCATGAAATATTAGTTGACAAAAATAAGTCAAAAAACTCATATAAAAACTATTTTACCATATATTCAAAAATTTTTCAAGGTTTTCTCTGGATTTTTTATTGGATTTGTGCTATAATTATTTCAGAACGAATAAGAACCTGCCTTCATTTCTGCTGAACATTCTTTTTGCGGCGTTGCTTAAAGACAGATTCTAAGGAGGATATTTATGAAAACTGCTCTCGTAACAGGCGGCTGCGGAGGTATAGGTGAAGCTGTTTGCAGACAGCTTGCCGCAGACGGTTATTTCGTCTGTGTCAATTATGCTCATTCAAAGGATAAAGCTGAAAAAATAGCCGCTGATATACACGGTGAGGCTGTATGCTTTGACGTTTCCGATAAACTTCAGACTGCTGAAGTTTCTAAAAAAATCGGGTACATCGACGTTTTGGTGAACAATTCGGGTATCTCGGAAATTGACCTTTTCACCAGCATTTCCGCAGAAATGTCAGAACGTATAATGGCTGTGAATCTCATTGGTGCCATGAATTGTACACGTTCATTCCTTCCATATATGATAAGCCGAAAAAGCGGCTGTATCGTCAATATATCGTCAATGTGGGGACAGTGCGGTGCTTCATGTGAGGTTGACTATTCTGCTTCAAAAGCCGGTCTTATCGGATTCACAAAAGCTCTCGCCAAGGAAACCGCACCTTCCGGTATTCGTGTGAACAGCGTTTCTCCCGGATTTATCATGACTGAAATGAACAGCCGGTTTTCAGATGATGACCTTGCACTAATCAAAGACGACATTCCCCTCGGCTTCTTTGGCAGACCACAGCATATAGCAGATGCTGTATCCTTCCTCGTTTCCGATAAGGCTGAATACATAACAGGTCAGATTCTTGCCGTAAACGGCGGAATGGTGATATGAAAGGAGAAGATATGGAAGACAGATTAAAAAAACAAATCAATTTTATGCTCGAACTGGACAAAATGAAAAATCTCTACCGCCAGACTTACGTTCTTCATGAAAACCGCAAGGAAAATGATGCCGAACACAGCTGGCACCTCGCAGTTCTTGCCTTTATGCTTGCTGAATATTCAAATGAACCTGTAGACGTAACAAAAGTTATGAAAATGGTTCTTCTCCACGATGTTGTCGAAATTGACGCAGGTGATACATACTGCTACGACACCGAAGGCTATAAATCCAAGGCTGAACGTGAGGAGAAGGCTGCACAGCGTATTTTCGGACTTCTCCCCGATGACCAGAAAACAGAATTTTATGGTCTGTGGCGTGAATTTGAAGATTCGCAGACTGCCGAGGCACGTTTTGCCGCAGTTCTTGACCGTATGCAGCCGCTTATGCTCAACTATACCCGTGAAGGTATCTCGTGGAAAGAACATGATGTATGCAGGCAACAGGTTTATGACCGCAATATCCCGTATTTTGACGCTTCCGATAAGCTTGCTGAACTTATAAAATCCGTAATAGATGATGCCAAAGAAAAAGGCTGGCTTAAATAGTTTGAATGTCAAAATAACCAAAAAACATCCGCATTGTAAGTACACTATTACCAAACTTCCAAACTTAGTGATTAAATGATGATATTTTTTTCTCCATATTGAACTTTGTTATTATATATGGTATATTTATTAATACGAGTAAAAACAATAGTTTTTCTGCCGTATTGCTCCGGTCAGCAATCAGGCAGAAATTTGCAAAGGATGAATATTAATGGCTAAAATAAATAATTTTATATCGGCTTCAAATTCAGTTCAGTCAGTCTCTGATACACAAAAAGGCTGGTTTAAAAGAATGAACGAAAAACGTGAGGCAAATTCCGGAAAATACAGCCGTTTAGGTATGATTCTGCTTGTTCTTTTCCCTGTTTTCATTACCTTTATGGCTGAAATAAATCAGGCAAAATATGTTATCCCCTTCTTTGAATTCTGCGGAGAACGTCCTATGGTCGTGCTTTTCGATATTGTCATTGCAAGTGTGATTTTTATATTTCTTCTTGCAGTTTTTCAGTGTGGCTGGTTTGCTGTTCTTGTTCAAAGTATCGTTTATATCGCTTTGAGTACAACGGAACTTTTCAAATATGGTACGAACGGCAACCATCTTATTCTTTCGGATATGAAACTTGTGAAAAGTGTTAAAAGTCTTACGTCTTTTGCATACATAAAAATAACTCCGAGGTTAATAATTTATTACCTTATAGTTATCACTTTTATCGTTATTACGTTCAGTATCAATCCAAAAGTTAAGAATAAGCCGATTCAGCGTATTATCACCGTCGGTTTATGCATTATCCCCTGCACTGCTCTCATTGTGATTCCTAAATTTTATACACCTGTTTATGATTTCTTCAATGTTGATACTACCAGTGCTACCAATACCTTCCTTCTCAATGAAAAATTCGGTCAGAACCGTCTGCTTGCATTCCTTGTGCAGACCGCTTCCGAAAGCTATGCAAACCGCCTTGTTATCCCGGAAGATTACAGTGAGGAGTATATTGAGGAAATCATGGATATTCCGGTTGACACTGCTGATGACTTCCATGGCGGTCAAAAGCCGAATGTTATCGTTGTTATGAGTGAATCCTTCGCAGATTTCCGTGCTTTTGAAGAACTTAATGTCCCTGATGAGCCTTACAAATACTTTGATAAGGCTGCTTCTGAAGGCAAAAGCGGTACAGTTATAACACCAACTTATGCAAGCTGGACTGTCCGTTCCGAATTTGAGCTTCTTTTCGGTCTGCCTGTAAGAGGTCTTAATACCCCAAATATGCCGCAGAGAGAACTTGCTGAAAGAGAACAGCCTGCACTCGCTCAATACTATAAAAGCTGGGGTTATAATACCATCTATCTCCACCCCTTCCAGAGTGGTTTCTACAGCAGAAGCAGAATTTACAGCTTCTTCGGATTTGAAAAAATGATTTTCCATGATGACATAGATAATGTTACCGATTTCACTGTTCCTGTTGACCATTTTGGTACTTATGTTGACGATTCTACTGTTTTTAACCAGATTATTTCAGAGCTTAAATCCTCGAAAAAGCCTGTGTATCTGCATACTACAACCATGCAGAACCATCAGCCGTATAATCAGGGAGAAAATCCTGACGACGAATTCGGCAATTATCTCACATGGATACAGCATACAAATGAAGGACTTGATAATTTCCTTGCTCAACTGAAAAAACTTGATGAACCAACTCTTGTATTCTTTGTGGGTGATCATTTCCCGTCACTTCGTGGCGAAACCAGCGTTTATAATCAACTTGGCATAAGCGGTGATGACTGCGAAAAGCTTTATCAGCAAAAGTATTTCTTCTGGAGCAATTATGATGCTGATTATTCTGTTGTTCCGGAAAATGAATTTTCGTTCTTCTACGTTCCTTATGTAATTCTTGATATAATAGATGCTCCAAAGGATGCTTTTATCGAGAAAATGAATGAATTTATGACCGAAATACCTGTTTATTCAGCCGAATATGACAGCTCTGTGCCGAAAAATGAGGAACTTGATGTTATTACCATCGACAGAGTTGTTGAAAGCGAATATTCGCCTTCACCTATTCCGGAAGAAGAACTTACTACCTTCAGAGGAGATTGATTTATGAAAAATATAACTATCGGTTTAACCGGTTCAGCCGAACTGACTGTTACCGAAAATGAACTTGCAGTAAATATAGGAAGCGGCAGTCTGCGTGTTTTTGCAACTCCTGTAATGGTAATGCTGATGGAAAAATCGGCGTGCAGCTGTATCGCAGATTTCATGGAAAATGATGAAACTACTGTTGGTACGGAGCTTAACATAAAGCACGTTTCTGCTTCTCCGATAAATTCGGTAATCAAAGCCGAAGCTGAACTGACCGAAATAAACGGCAGAGAATTTACATTCTTTGTAAAAGCTTATGACAATGCAGGCATTATTGGTGAAGGTACACATAAACGCTTTCTTGTTTATGGTGAAAAATTCACTGCCAAAGCTGAATCAAAATTCTAAATCCCATATTGCTCCGCCAATTAAATCTTGAAGGGCACCTCTAAAAACCCGTTTTGAGTAAGAAAAAGCAGATGCTGTGCATAGCTGCTTTTTCTCAGAAGGGATTTTTAGAGGTGCCCTTATATTAGTTTTCATTGATATTCGGCTGTGTTCCTTCTGATGTGATATTGGCATTCGCTTCCTGAAGCTTGACATTTACATCTACATCAGTTCCGTTGCGGCTTAAAGTGATTTTAACGGTTTCGCCGGCTTTGAATTTGCTCTTGATTTTGTTTAGTTCTTCAACTGTCTTTATTGGTTCACCGTCAATTCCGATAATAACATCGCCCTCAATGATGCCTGCCTGATCTGCTGCACTGTCTTTCTGTACCATTCTGACATACACGCCCATTGGTATATTCAGATAACGTGAATAGGCTTCGGTAATATCAACGGTTGAAATTCCTATCTGCGGTCTGCCCTTGACGTAATTATAATTTATCAGGTCATCGATAATAGTTTTTGCCTCTTTGATAGGAATTGCAAAGCCAAGTCCTTCAACGCTGGCAGAACCGTAGCTTGTTGACATTTTAGCAGAGTTTATACCAATGACCTGACCACAGCTATTCAAAAGCGGGCCGCCTGAATTTCCGTTATTTATTGCGGCATCGGTTTGTATAAGAGTCATACTTTTTTCGTTTATTGATATCTCACGGTTTAACGCTGATACTATTCCGCTTGTAACAGAACCAAAAAGGTCAAAACCAAGCGGATTTCCTACTGCCAGCACAAGTTCACCGACTCTCAATTCATCACTGTCACCAAGAATTGCGGGCGTGAGATCCTTTTCGTTTACTTTTAGTACTGCAATATCAGTTTCAATATCGTAGGCAATAATTTTGGCACTGTGTTCGGTTTCGTCGCTGAATAATACCGAAACATCAATTGCCTCACCAGCCTCATATTCGCTTGAATCGTAAATTACATGAGCGTTTGTGACAATATATCCGTCATCAGTAATGATAAAACCTGTACCTGTTGCTTTAGCTTGCTGAAGCTGCGGTGAAGTATTCCAGCCCCAGATACTGAATGAAGGCTGTGTATATTCAAAAGTTGCCGAAACTCCCACAACTGACGGCATTATCTCGTCCACAATATCAGGAAGCGGTTTTGCATCTGAACGTGAGGCGAGCTGAATCAGGCTTGGAAGTTCATCAATTGTACTGTCTGAAGTGTTGTTAAAAACTTCTGCCTGTTTTGAACCCGAAGTATCTCCCGCATATTCCTCAAGTTCCTTTTTGGTTTCGTTCAGCCATTTATATCCCTGAACCGAACAAAATCCGACACCTGCAAGAAGAATAAGAAAAATTACTGTTTTCAGGATTTTTTTGTTGTTTTTTTTCGAAGAATCATTTTGTATTTCTGATGTGAATGAGAAACTTTGCTGAAAGCTTTCCTGTGGTTCTGTTAAACTGCTTTCAAAGCTGTATTCACTGCCTTTTGAAACTTCCGACGTATTTTCAGAAGAATTGTCCTTAAATTCATCAAAATTTTCTGACATCCGCATTCATCCTTTCATTTGTACCATAATTGGATATATACTATTATACCCGATTTTGTGATAATTAAATGATAACACACAGAAACTTCACTAAACTTGCTGTCGCACAATCTTTGTGCGGTGTTGCCTTAATTGGCGGAACAATAAAAGACGTTTCCATAACATATTGTTCGAAAACGTCTTTGTTTAAATATCAGGTATAAGTTTATGAAATACGTCTGCCTTTGCCTTTTGAGCGTTTTTTGATAGGCATTTCCTTGCCGCCCATGTCCTCAAAAACCTTTTCACCTTCAATATCGTCAGCAGGATCAAGAAGTTCAGGATTGACTTCCCCAATGCTTGTGTAATATGGATTTATCACATATTTCTGTATAACAGGATAGCAATTAAAACATATCACGAAAGCTATGAATGCAGACGGGAAAAACGGCAAGATAAGCAAGAATAACGGAGTTGCAAACATAAACAGAATTGCCATAACTGCTGTAAGAAGTATCATAACCACAAATGAAATGAGGTTTTCCTTTATTGCCGCAAAAGCAAGTGCAAAGGAGTTTTTCAGCAGATCCTTAAATGAAAGCTGTGTAGCGACCATCATCGGGAATATGTAGAAATTCATAATCATCACTACAAGAAACAGGCTGAACGTAATTACCATAGGAACATACATCAGTCTTGTTCCCATATTTACTGCAAGATACGGATAAACGGAAAGTGCCGCATAAGATGATATCAGAATCAAACAGTCAATTAATCCTACAACCATTCCTTTTTTGAAATTCACTTTAAATCCGTTAAAGAAATCTCTTGCAATAAATGTGTGTTTTTCAAGGCAGAAACATCTGATGACTTTTGTTAAGCCTGCCGTTGCCGGACCTATCGTAAACATAAAGACTAAAACAAGAAATCCGGCAGTAATGAGAAATGCTCTGCTGTTGCGGATAAATGAAAATGCAGGAAAAATCAGCATAAGCGGTATAAAAAAGATATAGTAAAGCAGATTTACCAGCATAAGATTCCAGAATTTACGTCCAAGCAAGTCTAAAAAAAGTGCTATTCCTTCTTTTTTCGGAGCATTTTTTGCTATTCCGCTTCCTGCACTTTCGTAATCCTTAAAAAATATACCCAAAGTTACACATCCTCCTGTTAATCGGACGCTTCATGCTGATATAATATTCAGCAGAACGTCACCTGTCAATATGATTAAAAATATGAATAAAAGCACGAAAAATCGTGTGAAATAAAGCCTTAGACTGTTTTCGCCGTTTTCATCAATGTTTTTCTGCAATAGACAACGCAGAAAAAATCCTGATGACAGAACGCTTTCCCTTACTGCGACCGCTGACACAAGAAGTATCAGAAATGCTTTGGGGATAAGCAGCAGAACAGTTGAAAAGGCTCCGAAGCCGAGCAAATCATAAATTGCCGCAGCCGAAACGCCGAATCCGAATCCTCTGTAAAAAAGGAGAAAAACCGAAAAAGGCTGTCCGATAGCTGAAAGACCGAAAACAAAGGCTGATATCAGGAAAATATCGGATGCAAGCAGACCTCTGATAAAATATCCTGACAAACTGCCGCTGAAACTGAGTGGGGAAAAATATTGATGAACCCACGGAGAATCGAATGAATGTCCCTGTGAAACGCAAACTGCTCCGGTCAGAATGCCTGCAGCAGCTACTGTACACAGCAGAAAAAAGCCTGCCCCTTTGTTGTTTCTTTCGATAGCCGAACCTGTAAATTTCATGCATATCCTTCCTTTCTGATGAACAATTCTCATAGAATGATATGCACGTTATGTATTTTTCAGAACATCAGAATTTACTTTGAAAGTTCGTATGCTCTCTTTGTGCAGCTTTCACAGCAATTGCCTACAACTTCTGTAAGCTTACCCTCATAGAGTCTGTCAAGACCGGCAAGAGTTGTACCGCCGGGTGAAGAAACCATTTTGATAAGTTCGTCAATTGTGAAGCCTGAATCGGTTATCATCTTTGCTGAACCTATAAGGCTTTGTGTGAAAAGTTCTTTTGCTGCGGCTGAATCAATACCGACAGATTCTGCATAGTCGATGAATCCCTTGGCAAAAAGATAGATAAATGCAGGACTGCTTCCGTTTATTGCGATAATTTCCTTCATTTTATCCTTTGAGATGACAGCGGCTTTTCCGCAGAGCTTAAAGATATTGAGAACTACCTCAAATTCTTCGTCGCTTACAGCTTCATTATGTGAAAGTGCAGAAGCACCCTCGCCGAGAAGAAGCGGTGTATTCGGCATAACGAGAATTACTTTAACTCCTTTTATAGTTTTTCTTTCAATAAATTCGTCGGAGATACCTGCGGCGATTGAAATGAAAACTGTTTCGGTGGTTGTGAAAGGTGCGGCGGTTTCAAGAACCTTTTCTATTATCTGCGGTTTTACGGCAAGAAACACATATTTGCATTCTTCCATTACTTCCCTTTCACTTCCGCATTTTTTTACACCGTATTCAGCGAGAGTATCAAGTTTGGCAGTATCAGGATCAAATGCACAGAGTTCCACAGAACTTTTGAGGTCACTTGAAGCTATGCCCTTCATGATTGCAGAACCCATGTTTCCGGCACCTATAAATCCTATTTTATTCATTGCTTTTTTCTCCTTTATATTGCTTCCCACAACTAAAACTTGCCGTCAATACTTGTAAAAATCCAAATTATCTGCGTCTTTCTCCTTGAAATATGGCAGTATTTCTTCGCCTTTTGGCAATGTTTAATTGTTGGAGCAATAGTTATAATATATCATTAATACTTATTATACAACATATCTAAAATAAAATCAAGTCAAATTTTGCAGTATTCACAACATTTTTTGCAGTATTCGTTATTTTATCGGATTATATTGCTCCCCCAATTAAATCATGAATTTTTCTGCTCGTCCTGACGAAGAAATTCTGTGTCAGAAAACCTTGCCTTTCTCCGTTATTACTTTGCACTAATTATTCACGATTTAATTGGTGGAGCAATAAGTCCGGAAAGGTCAAAGACGGGAACATATTTATCAGAAGCTGAACTTTTCTGCTGTGTAAATCCGTCCAGACCAAGTTCGGCGGCATGAGCAGTTACACTGTTATACTCCATTTTTGTGACACGTCTTTTAAGTTCAGGAAATGAATCAGGAATGAAATCAAACGGTGTATACTGGTTCATAATGCTTACAAGGAAGCTTTCCTTCGGTAAATTTTCTGCTATCCAATCAAGTATTTTCATGGAATCATGCCGCTGTTTCGGCAATACAAGGTGGCGTATCACAGTTCCCTTGACCAAACCGCCTTCACTGTTGAACTGAAGTTTGCCGACCTGTGCTGTCATAGCCGAAACGGCTTTTGAAGCATACTGAAAATAGTCTGCCGCATTTGAATAAAGAGCCGAAACTTCTGAAGAATAATATTTGATATCGGGCAGATAGATGTCGATATAGCCGTTGAGCATATCTATGGTTTCGGTCAGTTCATAGCCGCTTGAATTGTAAACAACGGGAATGAAAAGTTTATGTTTTACCATATCAAGGGCGGCGATAATATTCGGGACAAAGTGTGTAGGGGTTACGAGGTCGATATTGTCTGCTCCCATTTCCTGAAGTGAAAGAAAGGTATCGGCAAGCTGACGGTCTGTGAGAGTTGTTCCGAACATATCACTGCTTATTGTGTGGTTCTGACAGAAAACACAGTGCATTCCACAGCCTGAAAAGAAAATTGTTCCGGCACCGTTTTTGTAGGAAATACATGGTTCTTCCCATTTATGAAGTGAGGCTTTGGCGGCAATGGTTTCAGAACCTGTTCCGCAGAAGCCAACGGATTTGAAGCGGTCAATTCCGCATTTTCTTGGACAAAGCCGACAGTTTTCATATATTTTTTTCATCTTTTATCATCTCTTTGCAATCGTCGGTTGAATTATTGAATGTCTGTTTAAGAAGAACATCAGCCCCGACATTATTATTAATGCAGTACATTGCCGCACAGTTAAGAAACAGACTGCGTGAAATATTGTTTGAACGGCAGAAATTATCAATAATGTTGATATCAAGTTCTGTCATTTTGCAGGTCACAGACTTGTAAAAAACATAGCCATACTGATAACGTGTAGCTTTTTTAGGTCTATCCATAATAAACTCCTTGCAAACCATTGTTTATAGGGCAGCACCTCACAAAGCGGTTCCTGCGGCTTTATACGGTACTGCATTTTCATTTTACCATATTAAAAGAATAAATGTCAATGCCGATGCCAAACAAAAATACGGTTCTGCCGTTATGCTTTGTGACATTTTTGTTATAAAAAAGTCACGGTGATGTCATTTTAAAGATGTATAATACAGATAATGAATTAAGGGTTCACAAAGAGTCTGCGGCAGAAATACAGTCAGATTTTTTGTCAGGACAAGAAGTAAAATTCCGGATTTAATTGGGGAAACAATAACTAAGGAGTGGTTTTAATGGAATTGATCAGCGTAAAAAATATTTGTAAAACTTATGGAACAGGAGAAAATCAGGTCAAAGCTCTTGACAACGTTTCATTCACTGTTGAACAAGGTGAATTTATAGCCATTATTGGACCTTCGGGTTCAGGAAAATCAACACTTCTTCACATCCTCGGCGGTGTTGACAAGCCGACAAGCGGTTCTGTTACTATAAACGGCAAGGACGTTTACTCTCAAAATGACGAAGAACTCGCAATTTTTCGCCGCAGACAGGTCGGATTGATCTATCAGTTCTACAATCTTATTCCCGTCCTCAATGTTACGGAAAATATCACACTGCCTGTTCTCATGGACGGCAGAGAGGTCAATGAGGAACGTTTGAACGAACTTATGGACATTCTCAAGCTGAAAGGCAGAGAAAAACACCTTCCAAACCAGCTTTCGGGCGGTCAGCAGCAGCGTGTTTCGATAGGCAGAGCTTTAATGAATGCACCGTCCATTGTTCTTGCAGATGAACCTACTGGTAATCTTGACAACAAAAACAGTCAGGAAATCATAGAGCTTCTCAAGCTTTCAAATAAAAAATTCAATCAGTCTCTTATCATTATCACTCATGACGAAGATATCGCTTTGCAGGCTGACCGTATCATTGCTATCGGTGACGGAAAAATTACCCGTGATGAGGTGATTCGCAAATGAACGTTTTACATAAAGTTGCTTTTGAATCACTCAAAAAAAGCCGCACCCGTACTATCGTCACCATTATTGGAATAATGCTCTCAACAGCACTGATTTTCGCTGTGACCTCCTCTGCCTCCTCTTTTGTTTCTTTTTTCAGAAGGTATACAGCTTACACTTACGGTGAATGGCACGGACTTGAAAAATGTACTTCTTTTGAAGACTATGAAAGTATTTCTTCGTCAGACGAAGTTGAAACCGCAGTTTATGATAAATATGAGGGATATGCAGATGTCAGTTCCGAATTAGAGGATATTTCAGACCTTTATCTTAATGTTTTCGGCATAAATGAGGATTTTCAGAAGCTTATACCTGTACATATTACTTCAGGATGTTTTCCGAAAAATGAAAACGAAATTCTTATTCCCGAATTTTTTTCTGTTTTAACAGATTCCAAATATGAAGTAGGTGATAAGATTACCTTAAAGATTGGAGATGTGGTATCTAACGGAGAATACATTCTTCCAACTGCCGATAAATCCAATTTTTATTATTGGGAAAATGATAATTCCAATAAGGAATTTATCGAAAGAGAAGAAAAAACCTACACTATTTGCGGTATATTTGAAATGCCCGCTTTCAGCAATATTTATTCCTACGGCATAACCGCTTTTACTTTCCCGACAGAGACCGAATATCTTACAAACAGTTATGACTATTTCTATTCTCTGAAGAATCCTTCGGATATCAGCAGCTTTATGAAGGAAAATTCTCTTGACGGTGAAACAAATAATGAATATCTCCTATCACTGGGATTTTCACGCTATAATTCTGTAACAAAATCTTTGTTTGGAGTTGTTGCAATTGTTATAGTTATAGTAATGCTGGGTTCTGTCGTACTTATCTATAATGCATTTTCTATTTCAATTTCCGAAAGAACAAAGCAGTTCGGCATTCTTTCGTCTGTCGGTGCTACCAAATCTCAGCTCAGAAAAATGATTACATTTGAATCGTTTATATTAAGTGTTATCGGTATACCGCTTGGACTTCTGCTCGGCTTAATAGGTATCACTGTTACATTCAGTTTGCTGGAGGGTTCTTTCAGTTTACTTTCATTCGGCGTTTATGACAATATAACAATAGAACTTGATATTTCGTGGATATCTGTTATTGCTGCTGTAATCATTGCTGTGGTGACCATCAGGATATCTGCCTGGCTTCCTTCATACAGAGCCTCAAAGGTTTCAGCTGTTGACGCTATACGTCAGACAACCGATGTAAAAATGCCGAAAAAAGATATCCGTACTCCACGCATTATCTATAAGCTTTTCGGTATTTCAGGTGTTCTCGGTCACAAATACTACAAACGCAGCCGCAAAAAATACCGTTCAACAATTATCAGCCTCTTTATGAGCATAGTTCTTTTTATTTCGGCTTCGGCGTTTACCAATTATATCGTTGACAGCTCTATGATATTTGAAGGAGTGGAAAGTACTGAAACTGTCTATAATTACGACATCAGTGTTGAATATTTTCTTAATGCTGAAAATGACATGATAACCCCTGAATCATTGACCAATAAAATGTCTGTCAATTCGGAAATCAATGACTATTCCTATTTCTGTAATTTCGGTACATATTTCCGCATTCCGTATAATAACATCAGCGATAAAATAAAGAATTATGTTGATTCTGTCGGATTTTTCAGCAATATGGGTGACATGGAGGTTTTCTCATTCATTTATTTTATCAAGGACGATACTTTTAAAGAAATCCTGAAAAAAAATAATCTTAGTGAAAGTAAATTTATGAATCCCGATGAGCCGCTTGGCGTTACTTTTGATACCACTTCCGTTTTTGACGAAGAAGCTGAAAAGTTTATTAATATTGATGTTTTCAGCGTTGATGAAATTACTTTTAAAACCTATTGCTACAAAGATATAGACGGATATAATTTTTCAGGTGCTGATGATAAAACTGCTGAATATATCAAGGTTAAGTCGGAGGCTGTTACAGATACCATAAAACTGCCGATAGAAGAATGCCGTACAGATTTGACTCTGAAATCAGGTGCTACGATTCATAAGCCGATAAGCAATATGAATCACAGCAGTGCCTTCTATCTGTTTTTCCCATACAGTGCAGCTGAAAAAATTATCCCGAACAATAATTTTGATGAACTGAGCTTTTTAATTAAAACCGATAATCACTTGGAATGCTGCAGACAGCTTACTGAAATGCACCAAAATGAAAAAATGAATTACGGCATTATTTATGATAAAACTGCCGAGATTGAACAAGAGGAAAATATCGTGCTTATCATAAAAGTTTTCGCTTATGGTTTTATTATTCTTATTTCACTCATTGCCGCCGCAAATGTTTTCAATACCATTACCACTAATATCGGTCTTAGACGCAGAGATTTCTCAATGCTCCAGTCTATCGGCATGAATTTAAAGGAAATGCGGAAAATGCTGTATTACGAATGTATCCTTTATGGTACTAAGGCGTTGCTTTTCGGTCTGCCCGTTTCCTTCCTCATTACATTTCTTATCTACCATGCTGTAAATCTCTCTGTTGAACTATCGTTCTTTATTCCGTGGAAAGCAGTAATAATTGCCGGAATTAGCGTGTTCTTCGTCGTTTTTGCTACCATGCTCTATGCAAGCAGAAAACTCAAAACCAGCAGTACCGTAGATAATCTCAAAAACGAAAATCTTTAAGGCAGCACCGCACAAAGCACGTCTGACGACTTTGTACGTCATAAACTTGTATCTTTTCCGTCATCTTGCACAGAAATTCTTTGCCATACGACAGTATGCCTGCAAAATTTCTGTACAATCTGACGAAAAATCTAA
>JAZQND010000009.1:0-2596 GCA_045627145.1 Ruminococcus sp.
TCTCGTAGTGCGAAAGCACGCCTTCGATGGCTTTTCTTGCATCTACTGTACCTATCTGCTTTTTCTTACTCAAAACGGGTTTTTAGAGGTGCCCATATTGCATTTTCAATATAAAAGTGGTATACTGTATTTAAAACAACACCACACAAAGATTGTATAGTGTTTAACTCAATTTCTCGGAGGCGTATTATGAAAAAAATCTGGTTGAACCACTGGTTCAGTACATCATATAATATAATCAATCTTATCAAAAAGGATAATCCTGATTTCTGCGTTATCGTCACTAACGAGCAAGAAAAATCCCCGATAATGAAAGCCTGTGACGAATGGTATCGTGAACCGTTTCTTAAAGGCATGGAGTATGTGGAATTTTGTCTGAATTTCTGCCTTGAGCATGGTGTTGACGTATTTATGCCAAGACGTGAACTGCTTTCCGTCAGTCAAAATAAGGAGCTGTTTACGCAGAATGGGATAAAGGTTATGGCAGACGATTATGAATATATCAGTCTGCTTAACAAAAAGCACAAGGCTTACGAGCTTTTTAAAGAAAAAAACATCGGAGTAATTCCCGATTATTGTATTGTAACAGACGTAAAAGGCTTTAAGAATGCCTATAATCAGCTTCTTGAGAAATATAAGCGTGTCTGCTTCAAATTCGTCTGGGATGAGGGCGGCAACAGCTATCGCCTGATAGATAATTCTATGCAGGGGTACGAGGGACTTTTTAAGCGTTCGGTTACTCGTCTTACGTTTGAAGCTGCTGTTGCGGCACTTTCGGAAAGAGAAACTTTTGCACCGCTTATGGTCATGCCGTATCTGCCCGATGAGGAAGTAAGCGTTGACTGTCTTCGTACACCTTCCGGAATTATAGCAGTTCCAAGAATCAAAGGTGCAACCCGAATTGAAAAGGTAAGATATGATGATTCAATTCTTGAGGTCTGCTATGATTTGCTTGACAAAATCCCTCTTGAACAGCCGTGCAATATTCAGTTCAAATACCTTGACGGCGTACCGTATCTGCTTGAGGTCAATACAAGAATGTCAGGCGGAGTTCAGATGTCGTGCATAGCAAGCGGAGTGAATATTCCGTCTATTGCAGTAAATAAACTGCTTGGTGTTGAAATACCGTGGACTGACAGTAAGACTGACCACGATGTTACATTTATTGAAACGCCTATGGTTCTGTGATTCCTATGTGAACAAGTTCTAAGGCGGCACCGCATAAAGAATGTGCAGTGCCGCCTTAATTTTATATGTCGGTGCCGAAGAAAACTTTTCCGAAAAAGTCACGGGTAACGGTTTCTCCGAGAGATTTTTTGAAAACATCGGTTGAAACTCCGCCTTTTGTGATGAGATTTTCGGTATATTGCTTAGTTATATCTTTTTTAGTAAGTCTTTCCTGTTCGGAAAGTTCTGTAAGCTTTTGTGCGTTGTCAACGATAACCTTTAAACTTTTGGTCATCATTTCTTTGAAAGTTTCGTCGTCGGAAGTACTTCCTGATTTATAGATGCCGACGGTTTTTAATTCATCATACCATGCAGCAGTGGGCTGAACGTCTTCAAGCTTATTGAAAGACTGTTTAATACTGTCAAGCTGCGAAAGAAGGTCTTTGTAATTTCCGTCCTGATTTTCGACGAAATCATAAAATTCAAGATAACATTTTCTCTTGCCTAAAAGGTACATATAATCTGCTGAAACAAGCGGCAGATTTTTTTCTTTGATGTTGAGAACCATTGATGTCATTTGCATAACACCCACGTTCACTGTCATAAAGCAAAGGTTTCCAAGAGTTTCAACGTTATACTGCTTGACATGGAATTTCATAAAGCCGTTTACCTTGAGTGCTTCATATTCGCCGCACGGAATTTCTGTGACTGTATATTTATTTGAGAGTGTTGAAACAGCACCTTCTATTGCGGCGTTCATAGCTTTTGTATTTTTATTTGCAAAAACTGCAATAATAATAAAAACACAAAGCAGAACAGCGATTATTGTTCCAAAAATCAAAAGCAGTTTTGATGAGGCAAATCCATTTTTTAATGCGGCTTTAGTGTGCACTGACGAAATTAAGTGTGATGCTGAAAATGAGTTAACACATTTTTTCATAATATTACTCCTTCCTGAAAAAATTATTAATCTTTAAATTTAGTAGCTGATACAAATAGTGTATATACATATTGTATCATATTTTTTTTGTTTTGTCACTACAATTATTGTTGTTTATGATATCAATTTTTTATAGAATTTGTAGTTTGTATATGCATATTAAATAGTGAATAAAGACTCGATATAAAACGAAAAATAAATGTAAACATTCTTTTGAAAATGTAAAAAATATGCATTGTAATGCGTAAGAATATACGAAGTTGGACTTTTGATTTGACTTAAATATTTACAGATTGTATAATATTTTGTTGGAATATCGTATTAGTAAGAATATACATAATAAGTTTGCTTTTAATGTTCATTTCTACAAATATATATAAAAAACTGGAAATTACTATAAAAATATGATATAATCAATTTGCAATTGAAAAGTTGTGTTTTATTAGTTGCCATATAAACCATGATTATCAGGAGGTTATTAAAATGAAA
>JAZQND010000010.1:0-19462 GCA_045627145.1 Ruminococcus sp.
GACGACAAAAACGTTATTATCGAAATCCGTGGCGGTGCAGGCGGCGAGGAGGCTTCTCTGTTTGCTAATTCCCTCTATCGTATGTATACCATGTATGCCGAGGCAAGAGGCTGGAAACAGGAAATACTCAGTGCCAACCCCACAGAACTTGGCGGATTTAAAGAAATCAGCTTCTCAATTGAGGGAGAGGGTGCGTATTCACGGCTTAAATACGAAAGCGGTGTTCACAGAGTTCAGCGTGTTCCCGAAACAGAATCTCAGGGACGTATCCATACTTCAACGGTAACGGTGGCAGTTCTTGTTGAAGCAGACGAGGTGGAACTCGAAATAAATCCCACAGACCTCAAAATTGACTACTTCCGTTCAAGCGGTGCAGGCGGTCAGCATATTAATAAAACCGAATCAGCAGTCCGCATAACATATCTCCCTACAAACGTTGTGGTAGAGTGCCAGGACGAAAGAAGTCAGCATAAGAATAAAGACAGGGCAATGAAAATCCTGCGTTCAAGAATCTATGAGGCAATGCAGGAAGAACAAAACGCAAAGATCGCATCGGAAAGAAAAATGCAGGTAGGAACAGGTGACCGTTCCGAGCGTATCAGAACTTATAACTATCCTCAGGGCCGTCTTACAGACCATAGAATAGGTCTTACTATCTACAGGCTGGAAGACATCCTGAACGGAAATCTTGACGAGGTATTTGATTCGCTGGCAACTGCCGATCAGGCAGCTAAACTGGCAAGTCAGGAAGAGTAAAAAGTATGGATACTGTTTTATTGAGTGCCGACAGTGCCGATATAACAATAGCGGCAGAACTTATAAAAAACGGTGAAATTGTCGGTATACCGACGGAAACTGTATATGGTCTTGGTGCAGATGCTTCAAACGAGGAGGCAGTGCGTGGTATTTTTGCGGCTAAAGGCAGACCGGCAGATAATCCGCTTATCGTACATCTTGCGGATTTTTCTGATGCCGTTAAATATACCACTGATATCCCCGAACTTGCGTACAGGCTTGCAGAACGCTTCTGTCCCGGTCCGCTTACAATAGTGCTTCCCAAAAATGAGAAGATACCTATGGTGACATCGGGAGGTCTTGACACAGTTGGCATAAGAGTGCCTTCGCATCCTGTTATGCACCGTATTATCGCTGAAAGCGGCAGACCGATTGCTGCTCCGTCAGCTAATACATCAGGTTATCCAAGTCCAACTTCCGCACAGCACGTTATGCGTGACATGAACGGAAAAGTTGCGGCTGTGGTTGACGGCGGAGAATCAAAATTTGGTGTTGAATCAACTGTTATTGCAATTGAAGATAAGAATACAGTCCGCATTCTGAGACCGGGCTGCGTTACACGGGAAATGCTGCTTGAGATATGTGATGAGGTAATAATAGACCACGCTATTCTCAATGAACTTGCGGCAGGCGAAAAAGCTGCGTCACCGGGTATGAAATATAAGCATTATTCCCCGAAAGCCGATATAATAATGGTTGAAGGCAGCCTTGAAAAGTTTATCGGTTATGTTTCTGAAAATGAGCCTGAAAAATCGTATTCACTGATTTTTGACGGCGATGAAAAGAATTTCCCTTACAGGTATATGACCTACGGCGGCGACAGCCTTCAGCAGGCTCATCAGCTTTTTGCAAAGCTTCGTGAACTTGATGATATCGGTGCCGAAAAGGTATATGTCAGAGCTCCGTCAACCGAGGGTGTCGGACTTGCAGTTTATAATCGCCTTATCAGGGCGGCAGGATTCGAGGTGATAAGGATATGAATACATTAAGCGGAGCAATTGTTGTCGGACTTACCGGACAGACCGGTGCAGGTAAAAGCACAGTTTCAAAGGTTTTTGAAGCAAACGGATTTGCTGTTATTGATGCTGATAATGTTGCAAGGAAAGTCGTTGAAAAGGGAACCGTTTGTCTTGACGAAATAGCTGATTTTTTTGGTCAGGAAGTAATCACGGCAGAAGGTACTCTTAACCGTCCGGCACTTGCAGGAATAGTTTTTTCTGATAAAGCTAAACTCGAAACGCTTGATTCTATAATTTATCCTTACATCACAGGCGAAATTCTGAATATGATAAAAAAGTTTGCAGCAGACGGTCAAAAGCTTATACTTCTTGATGCACCAACTCTTTTTGAAAGTCATGCAGACGATTTCTGTGAGATAATCATATCAGTTCTTGCAGATGCTGATATAAGGGAAAAACGTATTATTTCCCGTGACGGAATTACTTCCGAACAGGCAAGAAAAAGAATGAATTCACAATTAAGCGAGGACTTTTTTGTTTCGCATTCTGATTATATTATTCAGAATAACGGGCATATAGATCTTGTAAACGAGATATCCAAAGAGGTATCCGACAGAATAAAAGATATGTTTGTTTCAATGAGTGAACAGCAAACAGTAAATGTTTAAGCAAGGAGAATGATATTATGTCTGAAAAAAAGAATACAGCAGCTAAACTTAAAGAAGAACTTTTGATGAATAAGAAAAATGCTGCCTATAGTCTTACAAAAAAACAGCTTGCAGTGTGTGATGAATTTTGTGAAGGCTACAAGGACTTCATGGATAAGGCTAAAATTGAACGTGAAGCAGTTGAATATTCAATTGAACTTCTTAAAAAGAAAGGCTTTGTGGAATACAAAAAAGGTATGAAGCTGAAGGCTGGTACAAAAATATACCGCAATAACAGGGGAAAAGCCGTTCTTATAGCAATTATTGGTTCTGCACCTATCGAAGAAGGAGTAAAGCTTTGTGCCGCACATATTGACTCACCAAGACTTGACCTCAAGCAGAATCCGCTTTATGAAGATAACGAGATAGCTCTTTTCAAAACCCACTATTACGGCGGTATCAAAAAGTATCAGTGGACTACTATTCCGCTTGCACTTCATGGCGTTATTATTAAAGCAGATGGTTCTACAGTTACTGTAAATATCGGTGAGGACGAAAAAGATCCTGTTTTCTGCGTTACAGACCTTCTTCCGCATCTTGCAGCAGCACAGATGTCAAAAACACTTGCTAAGGGTGTTACAGGTGAACAGCTTAATCTTGTTATAGGCTCACGTCCTTTTAAAGACGATGAGGAAAGCGGTTCAGTAAAGCTTAACATAATGAGTATTCTCAACAAGAAATACGGAATTACAGAAGCAGATTTCATTTCTGCCGAACTTGAAGCTGTACCTGCATTCAAAGCAAGAGATATCGGCTTTGACAGAAGCATGATAGGTGCTTACGGTCATGATGATAAGGTTTGTGCTTATCCGGCACTTATTGCAGCTTCTGAATGTGAAAAGCCTGTCCACACTGTTGTAACAGTTCTTACTGATAAAGAAGAAACAGGAAGCGACGGAAATACAGGTCTTAATTCTTCATATCTGAATTATTTTATAGCAGATATCGCTGAAACACTTGGTTCTGATGCAAGAACTGTTCTTTCGGCATCTGAATGTCTTTCTGCTGATGTAAATGCTGCATTTGATCCGACATTCCCGGAGGTTAACGAAAAGAATAACTGTGCATATATCAATAAAGGCGTTGTTGTAACAAAATATACAGGTGCAAGAGGAAAAAGCGGCACTTCTGATGCCTCCGCAGAGTTTACAGGAAAAATACGCAGACTTATGGATGCAAACGAGGTAATATGGCAGACCGGTGAACTCGGAAAGGTAGACGAGGGCGGCGGCGGAACAGTTGCTGCATATATAGCAAATCTTAACGTTGACACTATTGATTTGGGCGTTCCTGTACTTTCAATGCACGCTCCTTATGAGATAGTATCCAAAATCGACACATACATGGCATATAAAGCTTTTAAGTCGTTTATATCAGAATGATATAGCAAAGCCTGTTTGGTGATAAAAAACACCAAACAGGCTCTTTTAAACTGTATATTTTAATCTGAATATTACTAGATGTAATGATATTTGCGGGGGAATTGTTAATTTTATGAAATGCGGTCTTAGATTTTTTATATTGTTTTGCCAAAAAAATATATAATATGGAAAATAAATGATAAATTATAAAAAATATATTTGAAATATAAAAGGGGATAGTGTATAATAAACGTATAGGAAATTGATTTTCATAACAAATAATTCCTATTCCATCCCCTTTTTTTTGAATGAGAAACCTTTCCCCAAGGTTACTCATTCATTTTTTTTCTCAAAACGGTCTATCTCGCCCTGAATTTTATGGGAGAAATTAACAAGGCTTTCTACACATTCTGTTACAATTGAATTATTTTCGCTTGACTTGCGGTAAATTACGATATCTCTGTTGATATGCTTTGCAAGTGAACACTTTTTAATAACAAGACCTACAGATGTGAGGATAGGGTTAACAACGGGCGGAATCCACATATATGAATCCTTGACAGTTGTAAGCATACTTACCTGTGAGCCTCTGTCGTAAACATAGATACGTTTTGCAGCCTGAGAATCGTCGTAATCCATACTAAGTGAGGCACGTCTCATCATTTCAGGATCGCTTGTACCGTTATAGACCTCGGTGTATTCTCTGAGTTCTTCATAAGGAACGTCATCATATTTTGCCAAAGGATGGTTTGCAGGCATACATACGCCGAGATGATATTCAGCAATTGTTTTGCTTATAAGCTTTCTTGCGGTGATACGCTCTTTCAGCATTTCTTCGTAGCCTTCAGGAACTCGCATAACACCAACATCAAATTTGCCTGTACAGGTATCATTCATAACGGAAATTGAATCGGTCTCAACAAGATGAATGTCCATTCTGTCACACTCAACAGCGAATTTAGAAATAAACTCGCCCATAGCAGATGTAACGTAACCCGAACGGCATACCCCAATATTCATAGTTACATCAGAACAGTTTCTTGTAAGGTAATCACGCTCAAGACTATGAATATCATTAACGATGGAAGTAGCTTTTGAAAGAAATTTTTCACCTTCAGGAGTGAGAACCATACCGTTAGATGTTCTGCTGAAAATTTGAATACCAAGTTCAGTTTCGAGTTCTTTTAAAGCTATGCTTATATTAGGCTGTGCTTGAAAGAGCTTTTTAGCTGCATGGGTAATGCTGCCCTCCTGAGCTATTGCTATTACATATTCGAGCTGTTGAATTTTCATATTTTTCTCCTTAAAAAATATTTTTGGTTTTTCAAAGAAAGCACAGTTCAATGTAATAAATAATGTACTTTGAAAAGTGCTTTCAAAAGTAAAGAAGTTAACTTTTTATATTACTATACATAAACATTATAGCACAGAAAATAAAAAAAGTCAAAGAAAAAATAGAGATTTTTGCCTTAACGGTAATACTACACAATGCACATCAAGCTGTTTTGTGTGATATTACCCTTATTTTTTGTCATGAACAGAGAAACTGTTTACATCAATAATGTCGGAATTAAAGCTGTTCCTGCCGCTGTAGCGTTTCTTAGCAGTATAGGCTGTATAGAAACTGAAAGCAGAAAATGCTATGAGGATAAGACCGAGAATAATGCGGATAACATTGCTTATCTTCAGTGGATTTATCACAAAAAACAGTCCGGCGATAATTAACAGAACAGCTAATGCTATGCTTACAGCTTTATTTTTGCCTTCATAATTTTTACCAAGAGTTTTGGAAAGTCGTGTTATGCCGAGTATGGTGAAGATGATTCCTGCGATAAGCGGTATTTTAACACTGATAAGAACGGGAAGATAGGTTATTCCGCCGCCTATCAGCATACCAAGAATACAGCCGCCTATCATCGGGCTGCCTTCACCGAATGATTTTATGAGCGTGACTATACTGCCGATTATTATAATGATACCGACTGCATAGAATACCCATGTGATAACTCCCGGAAAAAAAGCGATTACAGCACCGCATAATGCGAGAATGATACCCTTAAACATGAACCCTGAATTGTTTGCCATGATTTTGCCCCCTTATAAGCTGTTATTGCTCCCCTAATTAAACCCTGAATTTTTCTGCTCGTCCTGACGAAGCAATTCTGCGTCATTACTTCGCACTAATTATTCACGATTTAATTGGTGGAGCAATAACAAATAATGAAAATTTCCTTATATCATTGTTTTAATATATTTAATGTAAAGCTTTTCAAAGAAGCCTGACTTCTGATAGATTTTGTTTGCAATACTGTTAACAGTATTTTTGCAAAATTCTATTTCTTCATTTGTAGGCTTTGAATTGCTGAACTGTGAACGAAGTGCTATTTGCGTCATTTCACTGAATGAACCATTATTAAAGTAAATGCCGCCTAAACTATTCTCGACATCTTCGGCAAAATTGGTATATTTGCGGGAAGAATTTTCGATATTTTTATAAGTCAGCAGTTTTTCGGCGTGAGCATATATATATGCAACACGGTCTGAACGTTTGCCTCCTGAAAACCTGTTTTTTCTTATCCTTAAAATGACGTATCGTCTTAATAAGACACCCGCTACGGCAAGAGCCGCAATAAGGAACCATCTGATAAGTTCAAGGACAGCGGGAGGAATATGCGGAGGATTTTTTGTTGTTCCGCCGCCTGTCGGATTAGTTGAAGCGGCAGTGGTCGTAGTATTAAGAGTTGATGAAGTTTTTTTCTTTGAATGACTTGCTGTAGTTGGTGATGAAGCTTTAGTAGTTGTTTCTGTTATTGTAGTGGTTGTGGTTGCGGCAGTAGTTTGGACAGGCTGTGTATTGATAGAGAAGTTATTATATCCTGCGGTAAATTCAAAAGGAAGCCAGCCGAAGCCGCTGATATAGACCTCTGCCCATGCATGACTTCTGTTGTCCTTGACATCAATTGAGTAAAGACCGGAAGAATTGCGGTTTTTTACGGTGAAGTCATCGCCTACGAGAACGTAGCCTGTGGCAAATCTTGCGGGGATTCCTGCCATTCTTGCAAGGATAACGCCTGAAGTTGCAAAGTGTGTACAGTAGCCCTTGTGATTCTCAAGAAGGAAATAATTGACGAAATCACGGTTTGCCGGAGTTTTTCCGGGTCTGAGAGAATATATTGATTCAGAACTTATTTTGTCACGGATAGCATTTAAAACGGATATCTGGTTTTGTGCGGTACTGATATCGGCATTATCAAGTATATCCGAATAAGCATTGCGAACTTCCTTCATTGCATCAGTATCGGGAACCTGAAGATAATTATCGTAAACGAAAGACCTGTAATCCATTTCAAGAAGCAGTGCCATGAAGGCTTTGCCGTTTGAAGAAAGATTTGGATCAATAATGGAGATATCATAATCCAGACAGATGGAGTCAACATATTCTGTTAAGCCTTTTGAATTGAAGAAATCTTTAATATTGTTTTTCCATTTATCGTCTGAAATACTATCAAAAGGAATTATTGTTCTTGATAACATTTCGTTATATTGAGCAGCTTTTTCGGCAGTCATAGGATTGAATTTATAGGCAAAATCTGAAATGTTATTTTCTTTTGAAATAAGTATGTTATCCTTATTGAAATCAAAAGTTCCGGGATTTTCAAAGCAGTAAGGAACAAATAATTTTTTATTTTTGAGATGCGATTTAATCAGGATAGCGTTTGGATTGATTGCTTCAGCAGAAGCGATATCCAGCAAAGTATCAGCAAATTCCTGTGGATTGATGCCATATTTCTCACAGTTTGTGTAACGCTCGTCATTGTATGTTTCATCGGGAAGCTCATTCCATTCGTTATTATTGTAAACAGCACCTGCATAATCTTTCAAATAGATGGCAACATCAGGCTTATAGGCGACTTCAACCGTAAGGTCAGTAACATTTTTGTAAGAAATGTGGTCGAAGTTTCCGAGCTTGTGATTATCGTATTTGATATCAAATCCTAAGGCACTTGAAATATTTGCCAGACTTTCTGCAAGATTATCAACACTGAATGAATTGGCAGCTTCCGAGAGGTCTTTTCGCATTTGTTGGATTTCGTCGCTTCTTTTGTAATTGGTCACTTTGAGAACGCCTATAGTAACTGCTGTGACAGCAAGAATTGAAGCCATGATGAAAGCACCGCATTTTTCGGTTACTTTAAGCTTCATGTGCCGTTTCGGGAAAAAGAGGTTGTTTTTTCGGACGAATCCGCTTTGACCTCCTGAATATTCGCCGACATCAATGGTACACATTGCAAGGAGCGAGAGCCAGTAAGCGACAACCGCCATACCTCTGAAAACAGGAAGCTCTATGCCGTTGTAAAGACCAATTTCTATTACGGGAAATGTAATAAGAAGCGGCAGGATAGGATTTGGGCGTGAAATTGTAAAGAAATAGACTATTATGGCGAGAAGCCAGACGTAGAAAAAGACAAAGGTTGTGACAGAATCTGATTCAAGAGCTTTGTTCAGACCTTTGTAGTATTTGATTTCAGTATGAAACGACACGGAGTAGATGATATTATAGACATACTTGAAACCCAGACTGACAGATGCCATTTTTTTATAGAGGGCAAAGAGGTAAACGAATGCAGAAGCACCGTAAATCAAAAAAGCTTTACCATCAATAATAGTCAGAAGGATATAGAATATTGAGAAGCCGCAGGATGCGATAAAAATACGGCTTTTATCAAATTCAAGTTCAAACATTCCAAGAAAGGAAAGTATTACCGAAGCAAAGCCGATAATCGCTATAAGAACAGAAAACGGCTTTCTCAGGTTTGAGCGTTTTATTTTTACGGACATAACTATACTGTCACATACAGAAATGCCGTTGCTGTTTTGAGTATTTTTTCTATTCATTATATCTCTATGTCCTTTATCGAAGCGGAAATTCTTCCTATGGTGACAGGGATTATTCTCAGTGATGAATAATCGGCTTGGATTTTGGCAGATTCCTCAGGATTTTTTACGATAACTATTGCATTTTTCAGGTCGGCATCAGTTTCTTCATCGATATAATTGAATACTTCATTATCGGGAGGAGATGTGATAAAAGTAAACGAAGAAAGGGATGATATCGGTTTTTCTGAAAAATATGCATCGGGCGGTTCGCAGTAGAGGTTATCGTTGATTGAGAGAATAAGCATCCTGATTGCTTCACTAAGAGTTTCTGTACTGTCTATTTCGATATCTTCAAATTGTTTCTTTTGAGCGTTATAAAAAACTATTTTATGCGGACGTTCATTTTCAACAAGAAACTGTGAAACAGAGAGGAGAGTTTCCACAAGCGTATCGAAAACGGGCAGCGTGTAGTCGCTGTCCTCGTAGCATTTAAGATTGAGAAATACAACGCACGGAACATCTGTCGGCATACTGTATTCCTTAACAATAAATTCGTCTTTTTTTGAACTCAGCTTCCAGTGAATGTGGTTAAGCTTGTCTCCGGGGGCATATTCACGGAGGTCAAAGACCTCTGAAGGATCATCGCCGGGGAAATATTCAGAGAATTTGTCACTTTCGTCATTAATGCGGTCTGTGTAGTTTACAGTACCGCCGATTTCCTGTGCTTCAGGAAGAACTGCGATATCAATGCCTGTATTATCTGCGATATTGAATTTGAATATCCTCAGCGGATCGTAAACAGTAATCTTTTCAGCTTTTATATTAACTATTCCGCAGAATTTGGAACTAATCTGAAATGTAACCCTCTGTGAATTTCTTGCCTGAATAGGAAGATAGAGTTCAAAGCTTGTAATTTGATTATTGAAGACGTTGTAATATTCAATGTGTGCTTCTGCCTTGCCGATAGGAAAAAAACTGCGGTTATTGATTACAAGCTGTATAGGAAATGACTGATTTTTTGATACAACCTTATCTTTCATTGCAAATTCGACAGTGGTTTTCTTTTTCGAGATATATGTAGTTACAAACATTATTATCGGCAGAGCGATCATAATAACCAAAAGAACAAGTGCGAAATTTCCGGTATAGAGTATGTAGAAGAAGATACAGACGACAATAAGAACTAAGAAAAGTATTTTTGTCAGAAGCATGAGACATTACCTTCTTGGTTCTGAAATTCCCGGAACAGGGACGGTTTTGAGAATTTCGGCTACTATATCAGTTGCTGTTGTATTTGAGAGTTTAGCCTTGGAATTGAGCATCAGGCGGTGTTCAAAGACATCACCGCAGATATAGGAAATATCATCGGGAATAACATAGTCACGTCCCATAGCAACAGCGATTCCCTTGGATATCTGCATAAGTGCAAGTGTACCTCTTGGGCTTATGCCGAGTTTCAGCATAGGGTGATTACGGGTTGCGGCAGCAATAGAAACGATATATTCGTAAATTCTGTCATCAACGTAAACATTTGAGATAAAGTCCTGAAGTTCACAAATAACGTCTGCATCTGCGACAGGTTTAACAAGGTCAAGCGGATTGGTATTGTATTTGGCTTTAAGGATATTTACTTCGCCCTTGAAATCAGGATATCCCATACTAAGCTTGATCATGAATCGGTCAAGCTGTGAATCAGGGAGGTTATGCGTGCCGACAGAACCTATAGGGTTTTGTGTGGCGATAACTGTATATGGTTCAGGAAGTCTGTAAGTAACGCCGTCAACAGTTATGCTTTTTTCCTCCATAAGTTCGAGGAGGGCTGACTGAGTTTTACTGGAAGTACGGTTTATTTCGTCTGCGAGAAAGAGATTGCAGAAGGCAACACCCTGACGAAATTCAAATTTGCCCGTACTTTTATTGTAGACGGAGAAGCCTGTGACATCGGAAGGAAGTACATCAGGGGTAAACTGCATACGGTTATGATCAAGGGAGAGTGCCTTGGAAAAGGCGAGAGCGAGGGTAGTTTTTCCAACACCCGGAATATCCTCAATAAGAACATGACCTTTGCAGAGAACCGCAAGAAGGACTTTGATAATGATCTGGTCTTTGCCGATAACGGCTTTTTTGACCTCGGAAATTACCGAATTGATACGGTTTGTGTAATAAGAGTTGCTCATTTTTTGTATCTCCTGTTTTCTGCACATGATGTGCAATTATATGTATTGCCGGAACGTAAGACATAAATTCAGTGACGGAAGCTGAAAAACAATGTACTGCGGCAAAATAATGCAGTAAGCCGAAAAAATGAAATCCCGAACTGAAAAATGAGGTAAGCATACGGCGATTATTATTATACCATTAAATAAAGGATTTTGCAATAGGATAAACACATGATTATGAAATTTTACAAAAAATAATAGAGAAGCTGTAATATACAGAGTGTATATATTTGGATGAGTTTGACAGGCACTAAAAGCGGGAATAAAGTTAAAAATATAATTTTATTAACTGCACTAAAACAGGATAATTGTGCATGATTCCTAATGAATATTTTTTTCGGATATATCCGTTGGCAAGAAAGTCGAAAAGGTCTGGAAATGCTTGCTATTTTCCGTGGAATGTGATATCATGTTAACAGCCCAGAAATACTCTAATTCACGAAAGGATGAGTTGATGGTAAATCTTAAAGCCGCAGCTTTAGCTTGCGGGGTTGTTGCTACTTGCCTGGGCGGCGGTCTTGGCGTTGCTTACGTCAATTCCACTAAAGTATGCTCTGCTGAAATTATTGAGGAGTCAGATGTTAAAGTTTCAGACTCCAATGAGGCAATTTCTCAGACAGTTGAAAATTCTTCTTCTGATAATGAGAAAGCAACTTCCAATATAAAGGTCACCACCTCAATTGTGGCTACTCCTGCCGAGGATAATACCGAAGCAAGCAGTATGTCCGAAAAATCTGGTAATAACGAATCCTCTACAAAAGAGATTTCTATCGCTGTTTCTACAGCTAAATCTACAGCAGCTTCTGCTGCAAAGGTTACTGTACCCGCACCCGTTCATGCACCTGTTACAAAGGTTTCTGAAACAGAGCCGATTACTGAAACTCAGACTGAGACAGCAACGGAATATACTGTTACAACTGCCGAATCTGTTACAGCACCGATTCCGCCTTCAACAGAAGCATTGACACAATCACTTGATTCAGATGAATCTTCTTCACTTTCAACAGCACCTACCGATACCTCAGGCACATCAGTCGTATCAACATTAGGAGCAGGCAATTTAACAATTACGGACGAAGAGTACATTATTCTCTGTAATGCAGTCGCCAACGAAGCAGGTTCAGATTGGATAAGTGTGGATGACAAGGCAAAAGTTGTCGAGGTAATCATGAACAGAGTAAGCTCAGAGCGTTTTCCGAATACCATCTACGGTGTTCTCGCTCAGCCTTATCAATTTGACGGAGCCTATAACTACATCAATCTCGGCTCTTTCTCAAAAGATGTAACTGACGGTGTTATAGAAGCGGTCGACCTCTACTTTAGCAATACGGAAGCTTTCAGTGAAGGCTATATGTACTTCTACGGTGACGGATATCAGAACCACTTTTATCAATAACGAAAAAAATGAGCAGAACAATACAGTGTTCTGCTCTTTTTTGTTTGTATTTTTTAAGAATATATGATACAATATATAAGGCAACACCGCACAAAGCACCTTTGCTGCACAATCTTTGTGCTGTGTTTCCATAATTTGTAAGAAAGCGGTGGATGCATGAAAACTGATATAGAAAAAATAACAAAGCTTTCGGCTCTCAGACTCGAAGCCGATGAAATATCTGTCCTTGAAAAGGAAATGACTGAAATTGTTGAAATGGTAGGCAGACTTCCTGATTCTGAAGGTTCTCTGCTTTTCGGAAACGGCGGAGTCATGGAAATGCGTGAGGATTCTGAAGCGTGCTTTGAAAACTGCCGTGAACTGATTATCGAAAATGCCCCTGAATTAATCAGCGGATGTTTCGCTGTTCCGAAAACTGTGGAGTACTGATATGAGATTATGTGAGAAAAATGCGTCCGAACTTATCTCCATGCTGCGAAAAAAAGAATGCAGTGCAAGAGAAATTACGGAAGATGTTTTAAAGAGAATTGACAAAACCCGAAATCTGAACGCCTATATTTCAATTAACGAAAATGCTTTGAAAAATGCAGATTCCATCGACGCTTTAATTGCGGAAGGATGTGAACTGCCGATTCTTGCAGGTATTCCAGTCGCCGTAAAGGACAATATTTCCGTTAAGGGAATGAAAATGACCTGCGGTTCAAAAATGCTTCAGAATTATGTGGCACCTTACGATTCAGAAGCGGCTGATAGACTGAAAAAAGCCGGTGCTGTTTTAATCGGAAAAACCAATATGGACGAATTTGGAATGGGTTCGGCTTCCGATACATCCGTTTTCGGAGCAGTCAGAAATCCCGTAAATGCTGATTTTTCGGCAGGCGGTTCGTCAGGAGGTTCAGCCGCCGCAGTCCGTTCATGCAGTGCCGTTCTTGCATTGGGTTCGGATACTGGAGGCTCGGTTCGTCAGCCGTCAGCTTTCTGCGGAACTGTGGGATTCAAGCCGACATACGGAACTGTTTCAAGATATGGTCTTACAGCTTTTGCAAGTTCACTTGAACAAATAGGTTCTATCGGCAGAAACTGTGCGGATACAGCTCTGCTTCAAAGAGTAATATGCGGATATGACTCAAAAGACGCTGTTACGGCAAAGTACTTTTCATTTTCTCCGCTTGACGAAAATCTGAAAATGAACGGTATTCGTGCGGCTGTTCCGAGGGAGCTTTTTGGTGAAAATATTTCTGATGAGGTAAAAACAGCAGTGGAAACTGCACTGAAACTAATTGAAAAGAACGGTGCAGCAGTTGAATTTGTTGATATACCGTCACTTGATTATGCAGTAAATGCATATTACATAATTTCATCTGCGGAGGCTTCATCAAATCTTTCAAGATTTGATGGTGTACGTTTCGGATATCGTGCCGAAAACTGCACTACACTTTCCGAACTTTATGAAAGGTCAAGAAGTGAGGGATTCGGAAAAGAGGTCAAAAGGCGTATTATGCTTGGCACTTTCGTTCTTACTGATGGCTGTTTTGAGGCATACTATAAGCGTGCTGTTCTTGCAGCAAAGAGAATAACCGCCGATATTTCGGATATACTTGAAAATTATGATATTATAGTTTCGCCTGTTTACCCGACTCCGCCTTTTCTGCTTGGTGATAAAATATCTCCTTTACAGCGTTATGCGGCGGATATCTGTACGGTTTCCGCTAATTTATCAGGACTTCCTGCGGTGAGCCTGCCATGCGGAAAAAGCAGAAACGAACTTCCTATAGGTATTCAGTTTATGGGAAGACGTTTTGCTGACAGTCGGCTTTTGTCCATTGCTGCGGCATTTGAAAAACTAAACGGAGGTTTATGCTGATGGGAGAATGGGAAACTATCATCGGACTTGAGATCCATGTTGAACTGAATACAAAAACAAAAATATACTGCGGCTGTAAAAACGAGTTCGGAGCAGTTCCGAATACAAATATCTGTCCTGTTTGTATGGGACTTCCTGGAGCATTGCCTGTTATGAACCGTAAAGTTACCGAATACGCAGTAAAAATGGGACACGCCCTGAACTGTCAGATAAACCGAGAAAGCAGTCAGGCAAGGAAGAACTATTTTTACCCCGATTTGCCTAAAGCTTATCAGATATCACAGGGAGAATTTCCGATTTGCGGCAAGGGATATATTGATTTACTGATAGACGGAAAAATTCGCAGAATAGGAATTACTCGTATACATACAGAGGAGGATGCAGGAAAACTTATCCACGGCGGAGAGTTTCAGGGTTCGCTTATTGACCTGAACCGGTGCGGAGTTCCGCTTATCGAAATTGTAACCGAACCCGATATAAGAAGTTCTGATGAAGCATGGAAATTTCTGAATATGATAAAGAGTATTCTGCGGTATATTGACATTTCAGACTGCAAAATGCAGGAAGGTTCAATAAGATGTGATGTAAACGTTTCTGTAAGGAGAAAAGGTCTGCCTCTTGGAACAAGGTGCGAGATGAAGAACGTCAACAGCTTCAGCGGAGCAGTCAGGGCTATTGAATATGAGGCGAAACGTCAGATACAGCTTATTGAAGCGGGCGGAACAGTGGTTCAGGAAACCCGCAGATGGGACGATACAGAGGGAAAAAGCGTGGTTATGCGTACAAAAGAAAATGCACAGGATTACAGATATTTTCCTGAACCTGATATGGGAACTACAGTACTTGAAGATGACTATATTTTCGGGCTTAAATCGGAAATCCCTGAATTGCCGAATGAAAAGCAGATACGTTATGCAAATGAATACGGACTGAACGAAACCGACGCATATACTCTGGTTCTTGAAAGGGAACGTGCAGAATTTTTTGATGCTTGCTGTGACACAGGAAAATGTACTCCGAAAGAAGCAGCAAAGTGGATAATTGGAGATATTATGTGGTATACTAAAGATACGGGAAAGAACGTTTCCGAAACCGAACTTACTCCGTTTTCCCTTGCAGAGCTTGTTGAAAGCGTTGAAAAAGGGATTATTTCAACAAGCGGAGCAAAAAAGATATTTGAAATACTTATTGAAAGCGGCGGAGATGTCGGTGAACTTATAGAAAAGCTTGGACTGCGGCAGAATTCTGATACGGAGTTCATCGAAGGACTTGCAGAACAGGTAATATCAGCAAATGAAAAATCTGTATCAGATTACAGAAATGGCAAGTCAAATGCTCTTGGATTCCTTGTAGGACAGGCAATGAAGCTTTCAAAGGGAAGTGCCAATCCCGAACTTGTTAAAGAAACGATAAAAAGGAGAATCATGGAATGAGGCAGTTTAGCGTTACAGGAATGAGTTGTGCGGCTTGCAGTGCGAGAGTTGAAAAGGCTGTTTCAGCGGTTGACGGAGTTGATGTATGTTCTGTCAATCTCCTGACAGGTACTATGGGAATTGAAGGGACGGCAAGCGATTCCGAGATAATAAATGCTGTAGTAAATGCAGGTTACGGTGCTTCTGTAAAGGGCAGTACAGCGGTTTGTGATGATGATATGCTTAAAGACAGGGAAACGCCTCAAATGGTTAAAAGACTGTGTGCTTCACTGATTTTTCTGCTGGTTCTGCTGTATTTTTCAATGGGACACTCAATGCTTGATTTGCCGCTTCCTTCTGTTATAGGCGAAAATCAGGTCATGCAGGGGATAATTCAGCTTGTTCTTGCGGCGGCAGTAATGGTTATAAATCAGAAATTTTTTATTAACGGGTTCAAAGGAATAGCCAGACGTTCTCCCAACATGGATACACTTGTAGCGATGAGTTCGGGTGCGGCTTTCGTTTACAGCCTTTTCTCATTGCTTGCTATGACCAATGACCTTGCAAAAGGCAATATTTCGGCTGTTTCCGAACATGACCTCTATTTTGAAGCGGCGGCAATGATTCTTACTCTTATAACAGTCGGAAAGCTTCTTGAGTCACGCTCAAAGGGCAGGACTACCGATGCACTGAAAGGTCTTATGAAGCTTGCACCTGAAAAAGCTGTTGTAATTCTGGACGGAAAGGAAACGGAAATTCCGGCAGAAAATGTAAAGTCAGGAGATATTTTTGTTGTCCGTGCAGGAGAAACTGTTCCTGTTGATGGCGAGATAATAAGCGGAGAAGCGGCTTTGAATGAATCTGCACTTACAGGTGAAAGCATACCCGCTGATAAAAAAGTCGGTGACAAGGTTTCGGCGGCATCAATAAGTCAGTCGGGATATATCATGTGCAGAGCGACAAGGGTGGGCAGTGATACTACTCTTTCAAAAATTATTCAGATGGTTAGCGAGGCTTCGGCAACAAAAGCACCTATTGCCAAAACAGCAGACAGGGTATCGGCGGTTTTTGTTCCGACTGTTATCGGAATAGCGGCTGTGACGTTTATTGTTTGGCTGATTCTTGGAAAGAGTATGGGATTTGCTGTATCACGGGCAATTTCCGTACTTGTAATAAGCTGTCCGTGTGCATTGGGACTTGCAACACCTGTTGCGGTCATGGCAGGAAGTGGAACAGGTGCAAGAAACGGTATACTTTTTAAAACTGCCGCTTCACTTGAATTTGCAGGAAAAATCAGTACAGTAGTTCTTGACAAGACGGGAACAATAACCAAGGGCGAACCCGAGGTCACAGATGTTATTCCTGCCGAAAGTTCTGCTGAAAATGAACTGTTGAAAACAGCTTGTTCGCTTGAAAGAAAAAGTGAGCATCCGCTTGCAGGAGCAATTGTAAAATTCTGTGAGACAAAGGGAATCGGGTTTGATGAGACAGAAGACTACAAAACTTTTACAGGAAACGGTATATGCGGAAAAATCGGCAGCAAAAACGTGTGCGGAGGCAGCCTGAAATATATTTCTGAAATTGCGGAAATACCCGAAGATGCTCTGAAAACTGCTGAAAAGCTGTCAGACGAAGGAAAAACACCGGTGTTTTTTGCGGAAAACAGAAAATATGCCGGTATAATTGCGGTTGCAGATGTTATAAGGGAAGAAAGCCGTCAGGCTGTTCGGGAACTTAAAAATATGGGGCTTCGGGTTGTTATGCTTACGGGCGATAACAGCCGTACTGCCAATGCTATAGGCAAACTTGCAGGAGTTGATGAGGTTATAGCAGAAGTTTTGCCTGACGGCAAGGAAAATGAGATACGCCGTCTGAAAAAATGCGGAAGAACAGCAATGGTGGGCGACGGTATCAATGATGCACCTGCACTTGCATCTGCGGATATCGGAATTGCAATAGGAAAAGGTTCGGATATTGCCGTGGATTCGGCAGATATTGTTCTTATGAAAAGCCGTCTAACAGATGTTCCTGCGGCTGTAAGACTTAGCAGAAAGACACTGAAAAATATTAAAGAAAATCTTTTCTGGGCATTTTTTTACAATATTATCGGCATACCGCTGGCGGCAGGCGTTTATATCGGACTTTTCGGCTGGAAGCTCAATCCTGTATTTGGTGCGGCGGCAATGAGTCTTTCGAGTTTTTGCGTTGTTACAAATGCACTTCGGCTTAATTTTTTTAATGTTTACGATTCAAAGCATGATGTAAAGGTAGCAGAGGTAAAATCTGAAAGCTTTGGAAATTCCACGAAAACAGTATATATCAAAGGAATGATGTGCAGTCATTGTGAAGCAAGAGTAAAGAAAGTTCTTGAGGAAACAGAAGGCATTGACGAAGCTGTGGTAAGCCATGAAAAGGGGACTGCAGTCATATCGGTTTCCGGAAATATACAGGATAAGGATATTAAAAAAATAATAAATGATGCCGGGTATAAGTTTATCAGAACCGAATAGATGAAAAATATACAGAAAAAGTTGAAAAAAGCTATTGACAAATATTAAATAATGATGTATAATAAGTGACGGTTCATCACTTTATCATTTTAAAGCTTTGCAGAGTTGATGTTCAAAATTACAGTGTGCAATGTGAGAAATTGATATGGTGCTGCGGCATTATCCTGTATTCAGTGCAGGGCAGTGCTGTAAAAATATAAACGGAACGGAGAGTATTTATGAATACCCAGATTTCAATTATTGTTATTCTGGTCATTTATGTAGCAATTATGATCGGAATAGGCGTTTATACTTCCAGACGCACAAAATCCGCAGAGGATTTTATGCTTGGAGGAAGAAGCGTAGGTTCATGGCTTACAGCATTTTCTTACGGCACAACTTATTTCTCGGCTGTTGTTTTTATCGGATATGCCGGTCAGTTCGGCTGGATGTACGGTACTTCCGCTGCATGGGTAGGAATCGGAAACGCTGTTATCGGCAGTCTTATCCCGTTTTTCCTCATAGGCAGGAGAACACGTCTTATGACCAATCATCTCCAGGCAAAAACTATGCCGGAATTTTTTGAACACCGTTTTGATTCCAAAGCACTAAAAACAGCTTCCGCAGCTATAGTTTTCATTTTCCTTATTCCTTATACAGCTTCTGTTTACAATGGTCTTTCCAGACTTTTCGGCATGGCTTTTGAGCTCAGCGATGAGGCGGCAGTATACATAATCATCGCTATGGCAGTTCTTTCTGCAATCTATGTAACTCTCGGCGGTTATAAGGCTACAGCTCTCAACGATTTCTTTCAGGGTATAATAATGCTTATCGGTATTGCTACCGTTGTAGTTCTGACAGTTCAAAAGAAAAACGGTTTATCCGAAGCTGTTGATGCTCTTAATATAATACCTGATGACAGCGGAAATACAGGTACTCTTGGAAGTCTTTTCGGTCCTGATCCGGTAAACCTTTTTGGTGTTGTTGTTCTTACTTCACTCGGTACATGGGGACTTCCTCAGATGGTTCAGAAATTCTACGCTATCAAGGACGAACAGGCTATCAAAAAGGGTGCAGTTATCTCAACTCTTTTCGCATTTGTCGTTGCAGGCGGTTCATATTTCATGGGCGGTTTTGTAAGACTTTACTGTACTCTTAATCCTGATGAAGCAACAGGCAAAGAATTGATCCAAACCGTTAACGGCAAGCCTGTTTATGACACAATGGTTCCTGCACTTATCAGTGAGGCACTTCCGAATATTCTTATCGGTGTTGTTGTTGTACTCGTTCTTTCAGCTTCACTTTCAACTCTTTCATCACTCGTTCTTACATCAAGCTCAACACTTACAATCGACCTTATAAAGCCAAGAAAAAAGAATATG
>JAZQND010000011.1:0-6929 GCA_045627145.1 Ruminococcus sp.
CAGCATCTGCTGCGTCAAGCCCTCTCGTAGTGCGAAAGCACGCCTTCGATGGCTTTTCTTGCATCTACTGTACCTATCTGCTTTTTCTTACTCAAAACGGGTTTTTAGAGGTGCCCTCAAGATTTAATTGGTGGAGCAATAATCTGGCATTTTCCTGAATGTTAACGTTTTTAATACAGTCTGAAAATGGATTTGGTCTTAATTTTTTACAACAAATAACGAAAAATAGCCAAAAAATATTGGTGAATTGAATAAAAAACAGGTTGCATATAGCGTGTTATCGGTCGTTTTGTCATTTTTTTCCCAATTCCTTGACAAATCAGCATAAAGGGTATATAATTCAATTGTAAATTCAAATTTATGGAGGATAATACAATGACAAAGACCGAATTAATAAGTGCTGTTGCCGATAAGACAGACTTCACAAAGAAGAATGCAGAGGCTGCTGTAAACGCTATGATCTCTGCTGTTACTGATGCTCTTGTAAACGGAGATAAGGTTTCTATCGTTGGCTTTGGTACTTTTGAGGTTCGTGACCGTAAGGAAAAACAGGTTATCAACCCTCAGACTAAGAAAATGATGACTGCTCCTGCTTCAAAAGCTCCTGCTTTCAAGGCTGGTCAGGCACTCAAAAACGCAGTAAACAACAAGTAATTTATTAAATCAAGGAGGTTGCTATCATGGCAAGAGCTAAGAAGGCTGCAGCTGCAGCACCAGCAAAAGAAACACCAATCACTGAAACACCAATCGTTGAGGAAGCAGTAGAAAAGAAGCCTGCTCCTAAAAAACCAACTGCAAAAAAAGCTGCTGATAAAACACCGGCAGTTAAGAAGACTGCTGAGGAAAGAAAAGTCGTTATTCAGTATAATGGCTCTGAAGTAGCTGGTACTGCTCTTATTGACAAGGCAAAAGAAGTTGCAGGTATTGAAAATGCTAATAGCATCGTTGTATATGTAAGACCTGAGATAAATAAGGTTTACTATGTTATCGATGATAACACATACGGTAATTTTGACCTGTTTTGATTGTAACCCCATGACAAAAAACATAAGGCTGTGGTTTTTACCACAGCCTTTTTGTTATTCATCCTTTTCTGTTTCGTCATCATCAGTCGGAAGAACCTCTATGATGACCTTTTCAACCTTGTGTTCGTTAACCTTTGAGGCAGTTATCCTGAATATACCGGTCTGAGCAGTTTCACCGGCTTCAGGAATATGCTCCATAACGTCTGTCACCCATCCGCCTACAGAAGTATAGTCGGTGGTTATCATATCTTCATCAAGGTCAAGCATTTCAAGCATATCACTTATATCCATATCTCCGGCAACTTCATATTTGTCAGGAGCTATCATAAACAGATTATTTACGATTTCGTCGTCCTCATCATAAATATCACCTACAAGTTCTTCAAGGATATCCTCAAGCGTTATGATACCCTTTGTACCGCCGTACTGGTCTGTTACAACGGCAAGATGTACCTTTGAACGTTGCATATCACGCAAAGCCTCGCTTATGAGTTTTGTATCAGCAATGTGCGGGACTTCCTGAATTATACTGCTGATATTTTCACGTCCCTCAATAAGCATTTTATAGAAGGCTTTATTGGTTATCATACCCACTATCTCATCAAGACTTTTTTCGTAGACAGGAAGTCTTGAATACATCTCTGAACTGAATTTATCCTTGATTTCCTGAATGGTTGAGTTTATTTCAATTCCGACAACCTTTACTCTTGGTATGAGAATCTCACTTACGGTTATCTCATCAAATTCCAATGCACTTTTTACAAGTTCGCTTTCCTGTTCTTCAATAACACCCTGTTCTTCTATTTCGTCTATCATGTATTTTAATTCTGCTTCTGTAACGCTTGGAGAATCATCACCTTTTGAGATGAGTGACGAAAGCTTATTGAGTATCCAGACCGCAGGCTTGAAAACTATAACAAGAACTGAAAGAGGAGAGGCGAAAAGAAGGGCGATTTTTTCGGCATTTTTCTTAGCGTATGATTTAGGAAGAACTTCGCCGAAAATAAGAACGAGAATTGTTATGACGATGGTTGAAACAGCCGCACCCTTTGAACCAAGAAGGTCAACCAGAATGACTGTACTTACAGATGAAGTAGCGATATTTACGATGTTGTTTCCTATGAGAACTGCTGTGAGCATTTCATCAAAATTATTGGCAAGCTTCAGGGCTTTTGAAGCTTTTTTGTTTCCCTGAGCCTCATAATTTTTTAAGCGAAGTTTGTTAACGCTTGAAAAAGCTGTTTCAGTTCCCGAAAAGAGTGCTGAAAGAATTATCATAACGATAACGAGAAGAAATTTCCATAAGTGTGAATTATCCATGTTTTTCCTTTCTGATTTCTGAGGCAACACTGCATAAAGCAAGTCTGACGACTTTACAATATTAATGCGGTATTGTCCTAATTTGATAAGGTACTATTGCGTATCGGGAAGGGAAGGTATCAGCTTGAGCAGAAATTTGCTGATACTGAGTGCGTCAAGGTTTGTAAGACCATCACTGCCTTTAACATCACCGTTTTTGATTCCCTGAGCAGTAATATGAGTTGGTTCACTTCCGTTGAGTCCGAATCTGCTTGGATTTCCGAGAGACTGCATTATGAGTACAACGTCAGCCATATCTATCTTACCGTCACAGTTGACATCGCCTGCAAGATAGTCTGACTGTTCAAAATTGTCTGAAATACTTATTGAACCATTTTGAATACCTCTTGTAAATACCCATGCCTGCATAAGTTTGCCTGTTCTATTGTAAGCTGAATTGCTGAAAACGTCCTCTGTAAATTCGCCTTTTTCATAGACGATCTCAATTGGATAAACATCGCCGTTTTTGAAATTGCTTGGAAGCTGAACCTGAAAAGTCCAGAGAACTCCGTCATAACCACTGTCTGAACTGCTTGTTGTTGTGAGAAAAAGGCAGTTTTCACGGGTATTATAGCCAACATTGAGGTCAGAGGCTGCCTCGCCTTTAACGGCAAGCTTGCCTTTGGAATTTGGAACAATAGTAAGACGTTCGTCATAGTAGATGTGGAAACCTGTAGAGCAATAAAGCATATCCGCACCACTTACTTCAATACTTACAGTTTGTATCGGAGATGCAGCAGCTTCCTCTGTTGTAAGCTGAATACTGCTTACAGTGACGGTTGGCTTTATTTCTGAAGCTTCGATTTCTGCTTTTGTGAAACCGCCGTCAGCATCGGCAAAAGCAGTAAAAGATGTTGATAAAGACAAAGCAGCAGTAAGAGCAAAAGCTGTAAGATTTGATATAAATTTTATGGTTTTCATAGTATCCTCCTGAATAAAAACCAATACAAGACACAGCTGCATAAAGCAGCATAGGGGCATCTCTAAAAAACCTTCTGATAAAAACAGTTATGCACAGCCTATGCTGTGTCAATCCCTCTTGAAGTGCGAAAGCACGCCTTCGACGGATTTCCCTGCATCTGCTAAACCTATCTGTTTTTCCTTACTAAAAACGGTTTTTTAGAGATGCCCATATATTGATTATAGCATATCTGATATTGAAAATCAATACAAGATTGCGATTAAAAAATGCACAAATGGAACTAATATGTGTTGTCTAAAATATAGAAAATTTCTAAAAATGTTATTCACAGATAAAATTGCTATTGAAATGTGTGGAAAATGTGGTATAATTGTATAAGCGGAATTTAAATATAATAATTTTATGTAAATTTAAGACAATACCGCACAAAGCACGTCTGACGACTTTGTACGTCATAAGCTTGTACCCCAAGGGTACTTCCTTTGGACACTATTTTCCGTCATATTACACAGAAATTCCTTGCCATACAATAGTATGCCTGCGAAATTTCTATGCAATATGACGGAAAATCTGACTTCGCTTCTGCCGCACAATCTTTGTGCGGTGTTGCCTTAAAAATCTAATTGTGGGGGTAATTCCGATGAAAAAAACTATCATTACTATCGAGAGACAATATGGAAGCGGGGGAAGCAACATCGGAAAACTGGCTGCTGAAAAGCTTGGTATTAACTACTATAACAGACAGATTCTTGAAATGACCGCCAAACAGTGCGGTATTGCTCCTGAGTATCTCCAAAGTGCAGAGGAAAATGTTCCGACAAGTTTTCTCTATTCACTCCTCCTTTCTGCAAATCCTGCAAGAACTATGGAGGAAAATCTTCCTTTATCAGATAAGGTTTTCCTTATGGAAAGCAAAATTATCGGGGATATTGCCGAAAAGGAAAAAAGCTTCGTGCTTGTCGGCAGATGCGGAAATTATATTCTTGAAGATAAGGGCTGTTTCAGCGTTTTTATCTATGCTGATACAAAGTCCAGAATACGCCGTGCAATTGATGAATACGGCATTCCTGAAAATAAGGCTGAATCTATTATGAAAAAAGCTGATAAACGCCGTGAAACTTTCTATAACGTCAATACCGGCGGCGTTTGGCAGGATAAAGACCAGTATTCACTTTGCCTTAACAGTGCTTTGCTTGGCGACGAACTTTGTGCCGAACTTATCGTAAAGGCTTATAACGAGTATAACCAGCAGTTCTCCTGATATCAAAATAACGTCATATTATGATGATGCTCATATAGAAATTTCGGTACTTTTATTGAGGAAAGCCGTTTTGAGAAAGGTTTGCCACGATAAAGTAAAGAATTTCTGTATGAGCATTAGGGCATCTCTAAAAACCCCTTTTGAGAAAAAAGCTATGCACAGCATTTGCTGCGTCAATCCCTCTCGTAGTGCGAAAGCACGCCTTCGAGGGCTTTCCTTGCAACTACTGTACCTATCTGTTTTTTCATACTCAAAACGGGTTTTTAGAGATGCCCATTATTTTGTATAAAAGGCGGCTTTCGGGGGATAATGTAAGGCAGGGAGGTGGTGGCTTTGAGCATAATACTTATAAGGTCGCTTATACTTTACGTTCTTGTCATTTTTGCAGTGAGACTTATGGGAAAACGTCAGCTTGGCGAATTACAGCCTTCTGAACTCGTTATAACCATTCTTGTTTCAAATATTGCTACTTTGCCGCTGGAAGACGTTAATATACCTGTTACTGTCGGCATAACACCAATTTTATCACTTATTTGCATTGAAGTACTGATGTCATGGCTTATACTGAAATTCCCGAAGCTTAGAAAAGCTGTTTCAGGAAGTCCGAAAATAGTTGTGAGAAATGGTGAAGTTGATACTCATACTTTAAGTGAACTGCGGCTGTCGGTAGATGACCTGATGACGGCTATGAGAGGAAACGGTATTTTTGACCTGAATGAAGTTCAGTATGCAATAGTTGAAACAACAGGAAGTTTTTCGGTTATGAAAAAACAGTCCGAGGATACTCCGACACGCAGTGAATTGAATATTCAGGCTGAAAATGCTGATCCGCCGATACTTGTGGCTTCCGATGGCAGAATTATCGGAACTGCACTCAAATCACTTGGGTTTAATGCTGAAGCCGTTGAGAATGTACTGAAAAAAGCGGACGCAAAGCTGGAGGATGTGCTTATTATGACGGCTGAACGTTCCGGGAAATGCTGTACTGTATGGAAAAACAGCGGAAAAACGTATGTTTGTAAGGTCGGTGATGATAATGACAAGGGTTAAAATAAGTTTAGGTATTCTTGCGGCTATAATTGCCGTGAGTATTTTTTCAGGAGTCTGGGTAAACAGAAAATGCTTGAAAATGATAAATGATACCAATAGAATTGCAGAGTTTATAGAAGCTGATGATATGGAAAATGCCCGTTCTACAGCCGAAAATCTTGAATCTGAATGGAATAGCTTTTATAAAACAGCATCTGTTATCCTGCGTGGCGAAAAGCTGACAGAGGCGGAAAGAATTGTTTTCCGTATAGAAAATATGATTAAATATGAAAAAAAAGAAATCATTCCGCAAATTTCAGAACTGCTCAGGCTCTTTGATAACATAAGAAAAAGTGAAATTCCAAGCCTGAATACAATTTTTTGAGAAAATTTTCTCAAACTGCTTGACAAACGGTGAAATGTATGCTATAATAATCAAGCTGTGAAATATACAGCATATATCGTATTCTAAAGACAGCTGGCACGATTTTTTATCCGTAAGTCCCGCCGAGGAATAGCAATAGGTTTTTTGAACTCTTATTGTCCTTTTCCGAACTGTCGGTTAAGGGCTTTTTTATTGCTTCTGAATACGATTACATATTTTATTCGGAGGTGAATATTTATGCCAAGCAATGCTGTACTCGAAGCTAAGAAGGCTAAGGTTGAGCAGCTTACAGAGCTCATCAAGAACTCAGTTTCAGGCGTACTCGTTGATTACAAGGGTATCACTGTTGAGGAAGATACTAAGCTCAGAAAGGAACTCCGTGAGGGCGGTGTTAACTACTTCGTAGAAAAGAATACACTCCTTCTCCGTGCTTTCAAAAACTGCGGTATCGAAGGCTTTGAGGAAGTTCTCAACGGAACAACTGCTATCGCTCTTTCTAATGACGATCAGACTGCTCCTGCAAGAATCCTCGGTAAGTTTGCTGAAAAAGCAGGCGACGATAAGTTTAACCTTAAAGCAGGTTATGTTGAGGGTGAGATCTACGATCAGGCAGGTGTTGTTGCACTTTCCAAGATTCCTTCAAAGGACGTTCTCCTCGCTCAGCTCGTTGGTTCTCTCCAGGGCCCAATGCAGAAACTCGCTGCTACACTTCAGGCTGTTGCAGACAAGAAGTCAGAAGAAGCTGCTTAATCGCTGCGTGACGACTTCACAATCATTTTTTGCGGCTTGACCGCTACATTACTATTGCCGTATGGCAAAAATATTTATAAAGGAGATTATTATCATGGCTTCAGAGAAGATTACAAAATTTGTTGAAGATATCAAGACTCTTTCAGTTCTCGAACTTTCAGAGCTCGTTGACGCTATCCAGGAGGAATTCGGTGTAAC
>JAZQND010000012.1:0-3464 GCA_045627145.1 Ruminococcus sp.
TGATGCTGATACCCGTGACCTTAAGGACAGGCTGGATGATTGTATAAAAGCTTTTAAAGATTTCTGGAACTCTGAAGAAGATTTCGGAGCTTCCTTAAAAAAGCTTAGTGAAAAGCTTTTTGGTGACTCAAGACCTGAAAACGATAAATATCTGTTAAGTGGAAGAGGAATATTCTTAGGCGTTCTAAACGGAGGAAGGTATATCAGGGATAATGCAAAGACACATATCCTGCTCTTGGCTCCTACCCGTAGCGGTAAAGGTGTCGGACATATAATTCCTTCACTTCTTACATGGGAAGGAAGCGTAGTTGTTGCAGACCCTAAAGGCGAGAACTGGGAAAAGACTGCTGGCTACAGGAAGTGTGTAATGAAGAACAAGGTGCTTCAGTTTAAGCCGATGCACGAGGATTCCTGCAAATACAACCCGTTTACGGAGATTCGTATTACTACGGCAAAGGAAATGGGCGACCTGCAGCTCATAACTAAGATTCTTGTAGACCCGACTGGCAAAGGTTTTGAAGGCGGGGATACTCATTGGATTGAGAGCGCTGATATCCTGCTTCAGGGAGTGACTTTGCATCTGCTGTATCAGAAAAGATTTCATAACATAGGTTCTGATGGAAAGAAAATACCTGGAACTATTGCGACATTATCTGATGTACTGGATTTCCTCTATGATGGTCAGGACGGCTCAGGCGTTCTTTATGAAGAAGAAAAGGACGAGATTCCTGAATATCCTAAGCCTGAATATACGGAAAAGAAGACCGAAAGCGGTAAGTCTTATGAGGTCATGGGTACTGCAAGCCAGATGGTTGGCGAGATGATGATGGCAGGCCATACAGATGAAGAAGAAAATCTTTCCGACAGTGAAAACGATTATCTTCCCGATGATGTACAGGTAGAAGCAAAGACGGCGGATGAGGTTGTCGAGTATGGCAGGATGGCCAGTGAAGCACAGGCAAAGAAAGCCGCTGCTATGCAGGGGAATGGTCCGGCCTACGCTGGAGCCCCGAAGCTTCAGAAAAAAGAAGTGCGTTCTGAGTTTGCGGATGAGCTGAAGGAAGGCGTTGAAGGTCTTCAGAAAAAGCTTCAGTATTATCTTTCTGCAGCTCAGTACATACCTGAAGAAAATATAGTAACCGGTTATAGGCATGCTCCCGATGATGATTTGAGGCTTTTTGAACGGCTTTATCCTGACAAGAAACCTCGCAGGGGTATGCATCCCTTCGTAAGACAGATATTCCAGTCTATGGTAGATAAACCGGACAAGGAATTCGGCTCAATCCTTTCAACGCTGGATACAGCGCTAGCGATTTACCGCAATCCCGTGCTGGTGCATAACATTTCGTCTAATGACTTTGTTATGAAGGATCTTATGGACTGCAAGGATGCTATTTCTCTGTACCTGGTCTTCGGGTCAGGGGAGATTCAGGTCATAAAGCCGCTCCTGCGTGTAATCATAGAGATGATGTGGAGGCTTAATGTCGAGGAACTGTTTGAACATAGGCATAGGTTATTGATGCTGCTGGATGAATTTCCTGCTTTCGGTAAGCTTGAAGGCATAGAAAAATCGATGGGCTTTACTGCAGGTTATGGAATTAAGTTATTTATTATTGCACAAGATATGAACCAAATTAATGCCCTGTATTCTTCGGATAACTATATCGTTTCAAACTGTGAGGTACAGATATACCACGGTCCGTCGGATAACAATTCAGCTAAGTATATAAGCGACAAATTAGGCTCAAAGACGATAAAGGTTACTTCGGAGAGCAGGAACAGTAATATCCTGCCTTTGCCGAACAGCTATAACGATAGTCTTATAGCCCGTCCGCTTATGACGGCTGATGAGGTATTCCGTATGCCTCCGGATGAGCTTATAGTTTTCTGCAAGGGCTGTGCTCCGATAAGAGCTAAGAAGATGAAGTATTATCTTGACCCGGTGTTTGCGCCGAGGGCTAAGATTCCTCCTCCAGGTCATTCTGATTCCGTTGTAACGGAAGACAGATGCTGGAAATGGAAAGAATACAAGCTGCTGGATTTTGGAACCGGTAGCAAAGATAAGGATTAAGAATATGGCAAAGACAAAAAATCTAGGCTTTGGCAGTAATGTGCTGGAATTGAGCAGGTTTAACGATGAGTTTGAAGCCGCCCAGCAGGCTGCTAAAGATGAATATGAAGCAAAACGCAAGGCCAACGAGCAGAAACGCCGTGAGCAGAAACGTGTTTTTGATGCTGAAGAAGAAAAGTTCCGGCTGGCAAGACAGGCGACGCTGGAATCTTTGGTATATACGTTCCTGCGTAAGCTTGGACTGAAGATTGCAGGTGAGCTTAGCGAGGTGCTTGGCGACCCCGCAAGACTTGAAATGCTTGACGGTGCAGGTGGCTATGAGGTGCTATTTGCCAAGGATAAGGAAGTGCTTGAGGCTTTATGCCTCTTCATTGATGAACGCTCAGACATCTCTGAAGAAATAGTCTCCTTTATCAGTGAATGTTATGAGGAAAAAAGCTGATGCAGAATTCCTTTCGTGATCAGGAAACTGCTGAAGCTATATCTAAAAACCGTGGCTATGAACTTTTGGAAGACGCTTTCGGGAGGGACATGGTTGAAGTGCTTAAGCGTGACGATGTTGTAGAAGTCTACTGTAACAGTGATTCTGAAAATATGTGGATTGAGTATGCAGGCCGTGGCAAGGAGAAATCCAATATAAAGATAAACTCTGCGTCAAGGCTTGCCATAATCAAGATAGTAGCTTCGTTCTGTAAGACAATAGCTGATAAAAGCAATCCTATACTTACGGCTGAGCTTCCGAAATACGGCTACAGGTTTGAAGCCTCATTGCCTGAGATAAGTCTTATGCCAAGCTTTAATATACGTAAGCCTGCGATGGTAGTGTTTACGCTTGAGGACTATGTCGCCCAGGGCGTAATGACGGATAAGCAGAAGCAGGTCATAGAGCTTGCAGTAAAAAAGAAGCTTAATATCGTCATAGCCGGCGGCACAGGCTCGGGCAAGACTACGCTAAGTAATGCTGTGCTTCAGGAAGTATCAAAGACCGGTGACAGGCTGATTATCATCGAAGATACCCGTGAGCTGAGATGTACCGCAGAGGATTATGAATCACTCCGTACTTCTTACGAGGTTAATACAAGGATGCTCATCCGTACTTCGATGCGACGCCGACCGGACAGAATAATAGTAGGTGAGGTCCGTGACGGAGCTGCCTATGACCTGCTAAAAGCTTGGAATACAGGTCATCCCGGCGGAGTATCTACTACTCATGCCAATAGTGCCGTTGAAACCTTTAAAAGACTGGAAAGTCTTGCACTTGAAGCAGGCGGAGACGGTATAAGTTCACCGCCTATAGAAGTAATCAAGGACCTAATCGGCAGTACTGTAAGGCTTGTGGTGTTCATATCAAGGTCTGCTGAAATTGTTGACGGCAGATTGATAAAGAGCCGTA
>JAZQND010000013.1:0-15378 GCA_045627145.1 Ruminococcus sp.
ACCAAGCCAACTACGACGACTACAACCACCACAACGACCAAGCCTACTACAACGACTACAACCACCACAACGACCAAGCCTACTACGACGACTACAACCACCACAACGACCAAGCCTACTACAACGACTACAACCACCACAACGACCAAGCCTACTACAACGACTACAACCACCACAACGACCAAGCCTACTACAACGACTACAACCACCACAACCAAGCCAACTACAACGACCACGACGACAACAGTTAAGCCTCCTGAAAAACTTGTAGGCGACCTGAATCAGGACGGGTATGTAAATGTGGCTGATTTGGTTTACTGTGGAAATGTGGTTATCGGAAGAACCACCCCTCAGCATTCGTGTGACGCTAATAACGATTCACAGGTTAACGTATTTGACGTTATCTATATGCGAAAGCTGATATTAAAATCCTTGTAAGTTTTCTTCCTCTTATATTAAAAGCAAATAACTCCGTATTAAGTTACGGAGTTATTTGTTTTATCAGCTAATCTTACAATAAACAGAAGGATTTTTGTACAGAAAAATAAATAGGGACAGCCTAAACTGCCCCAAATGAATTAAAATATTAACAATGAACGATAATTAAAATAACGATTAATCTTCGTTAACGTCCTTCTGACCAACCTGTGTCTTTGCTGCAATATCAGCAAATTCGCCGGCAGCATCAACTTCAACAACTTCCATAGCGTTCTTATCGTAGTAGAACCATACGAGAACTGCGGCAAGTCCCGGATTATCCTTGAGGTTGATGTAATAATCAATAGTATCGCCCTGATTGCAGGCAATGTTATCACCGTATACTACAAATCCGTCTTCTGCTGAAACGTCAGTAGCTTCGATATCGCCGCTTCCGACTCTGATAGTACCCTGTACAACCTTTGGACGTACTGTACTGCCTTCGATATTTGAGAAATCAGGATTAAATCTTACAGCGTAATCCTTGTTTGGGATATTATCCTTGATTTTAAAGGTGATTTTAATAGTCTGGTCGTTGAAAACATAGTTTTCGTCCTTGGAAATATCTATCCAGAGGCAGTACATACTGTCTGTAGCACTCTTATAATCGCCGCCGTCTTCTGCCGGAACAGGAGCTTCAGGAGCAGCAGTAACAATGCTGGTTTCAACTACCTTTTCGCCTGCGGCATCAGTAACTTCAGCACCTGCGGCATCGGTAACAACAGCGGTTACGACCTGAGTTGCGGCAGAATTTGAACCTGATGAACTGTTTTTAGCAGTAGTAGTCGGAGAATCAATGTCTTTCGGAGCGTTAGGATCGGTCATACCGAGAGCTGAAGCACTTCCGCACTGGAAAGGAGTAATAATCGGGGCACCTTCCTCGTTTTCGATATGTTCGATAGTAGTGTCATCAATAACAGGATTGTTAATTGAAGCAGATTCTGTTGAAGAAGAATTGTCCTCCGAGGATGAGGTAGACGAAGCTTTGTTCCCCTTACCTACTGTATCTTTATCTGAACAGGCTACAGCACTCAATGCCATACAAGCGACTATACAGATGGCGATAATTCTTTTTCTGATGTTATTCATATTTTCTATTCCTTTCAGTTGTAATTCGTTAACATCTACGGAGCAGTTCCCCGTTTTTCATTATTAATTATACACAAATCAATTTCATTTGTCAAGGCACGGAGAAAATTCTAATCAATTCTTCCTTAAAAACACACATACTCATCATTGACATTTCACCGTTTTGTCATTCATGGCAAATTGGCAGACAAAAAGAGCTGATGAAATCTGAAATTTGTGTTCTATATCACAAAAATACGAGGGCAGAACCTGCGGCTTTAGTTATAATATTTATTTTTATTTTCACACTTGATTTTTTTTGAAAACTATGATATAATATATTCACAATCTTTTTGGGAGTGGTATCGAAGTGGTCATAACGGACATGACTCGAAATCATGATGCCCCTTGAGGGACGTGGGTTCAAATCCCACCCACTCCGCCAATAATTTAATATTTATGGGGCATTAACGCAGTTGGGAGCGTGTCACACTGGCAGTGTGGAAGTCAGGGGTTCAAGTCCCCTATGCTCCACCATATACGGCTATATTTCGGTCTTTCGGAATACAGCCGTTTTTCATTTCAGAAACGGTTTATCACAAAATCATACTTGCTTGAATCAAATTTCGGTTCGTTTTTCACACCGTCATCGTCAAGCCACTTCCTGATAAGCGGCTCATACTGCACATACCGGCTTCCCGTTGCCTGAACGTAGCTGTCCGCCTTCGATATGTAACGCTCCACATTCTCCCTGCCGTATTCATCAGCAAGCGAGCCGAATTCTTCAGAAGTGAGCAGAATATTTCCGTATCGTCCGTGCGGCTCTCTTTCTTTACCCTTTTCTGTATTATTTTCTTTCTTTTCTTTATAATATGTATGCTCGTTAACGCTGACAACAGTATCGTCGTTCTTTTCAACCACAGACTGTCCTTCGTTTTCACTATACTTACTCTGTTCATTTTCGGCAATCGTCGTTTCTGACTGTTGTTCGTTTTTACCATTGTCGGTATGCCACTTCTCATAGTCCTTCTGAACCTCCAGAATTCTTGGACGTATTCCCCTGTTCGGTTTGTAGTCAACAAGACCTGCCTTTATCAGCTTTTTCAGCATTTTCGATACGTTTTCACTGCTCATTTTTACAGCCCTTGCAATGTCTGAAAGTGAAATTTCTGCTGATTTACGGCTGTAACCGTAGGTCATTCTGATTATATAAAGGAAAATTCGGAGTTCATTGCCCGAAATTCTCACACTGCACATCGCCTCAAGGAGTTCATTTGCAATTCTTGTATAGCCGTTTTCGATTTGTGGATTTGCCATATTGATCACCTCATAAGGGCACCTCTAAAAACGCCTTCGATGGCTTTTCCTGCATCTACTGTACCTATCTGCTTTTTCTTACTCAAAACGGGTTTTTAGAGGTGCCCATAAATTATTTTCTGAAGGTTTGGAACACCCTTCACTATAGTTCCGAAAAACCACCCTGTTCAACGGAAAATCATTGAATATTGTAAAATGTTTACAGAAAATTCACATTTATCGCTTCGGATTTTTTTATATTTATTTAGTTTTATAATCCTTTGTCCCGAATATACAAATCGTTATATTTTTCTGCGTTTTTGGTTATTTTTTGAAATTTTTTCAAAAGAAATTTCAGCTATATATTGACAAATCCATAAAAATGTTGTAGAATAAATATATAAAAATACACACATTTTGATGCTTATTCTGTAGTTTTGCAAATTTCTCATTATTATTTAATTTTACGTCTTGGATAATTTTCATAGACTCCATTCACTTATCTGCTTTTTTCTCAGGAGATGGAACAATGAATAAAACAATTAGAAAAAGCGTCGTTGTTGCTACTATGAGTGCATTCTTTTTCTTCGTCGTTTTCAGCTTTACGGTCTCGTACCTCTGCGTCAGAATGACAGGCTCAAAGTATCAGGTCTCTATCGCTTCTGCCGCACTTGATTTCGCCGAACTGACTATTAATGCCGATGAAGCAAGAGAAGCTTACGTTTCACGAACTGCTGATGATTCCTACGACGCTGTTCACAATAAACTTATACAATATCAGCAGAATAATTCGGATTCTGTCAGCCGTATCTCATTGATAAGCTTCAGCAGTACAAAAGGTACTTTTATCTACGATACCGGTGACGAACTGCTTGGTGCAAAGCTTGAGTATACAAGTTATCTGGATTCGGTCAAACCTGAACTTATCAACGGCAGAAGCTCCTTCACACGAATTATTAATTCTTCTCTCGAAGCCTTCCGCCCTATCAGAACCGTTGACGATAACCTCACAGGCTATATTGTTGTCAGGCTGAATGCCCCATACGAACAGGATTATTTCATGGGTATGGTGCTTACATTTGCAGGTCTTATGCTTCTCGCTGCAGGCTTTGTTTTCGCACTTATGACCTTCCTTAACAGAAAATTCTTCATGCCTATCCGGAATCTTACCAATACTGCCGAATATATCGCAAGTACCGATCCGGACAGCTTCGACGCTAACGTGAATATAGTATTTGAAAAAAATCGCCACGACGAGATAGGCAGACTCGGAATCTCTCTTGAAAAAATGTTCTTCGCCATGACAAGCGGCGAAAAAAACCTCAACCAAGCCATTTATGACGCTAACCACGACGGTATGACTCACGTTTACAATAAACGATGCTACCACAGTATGGAGGATAAATTCAAAAATCTTCCTTCTATCTGCATAATCTATTTCGACGTAAATAACCTGAAACTGATGAACGATACTCTCGGCCACGAAAGCGGCGACTATGTTATCAAACGTGCCGCTGACTATATCAGAAGCTTTACTTCCGATTCAGATTACTGCTTCCGTATGGGCGGTGATGAATTCCTTCTGATAATGACAGACTGCTCTTTCAGAACAATTGACAGCATTATCGATAAACTCGAAACCGATTGTCCGTATATACTGAACAGAGATGAGGATTCAGTCAAGTGTGCCTTATCGTTCGGATATTCTTACGCAAAAGGGGCTTACTCTTACGATGCTCTCCTTACGCAGGCTGAGGAGAATATGTATGAGAAAAAAGCAGAGCTTAAACACGCTATGCAGATGCCCGACAGGTAAAGAGGTGATTCGATGTTCAAAAAGAAATTCAGCAGTCATATCTTCTTTAAAGATACACCTGTCAAAATAAAGTTTTTAATTGTCGATGCTCTTATCATACTTTCTATCAGCTCTGCTTTCATAACCGCTGTCCGTACTATCTCTGCCACAAGCAGAGAGAAGGGGAAACGCAGTGAAAGTGCAGTCATCACAGCTTCGGAACAAATTATGGATATGGGCATTGAAAGTGCTGTTTCAATTGCTAAAAGTATCTATTCAAACGAAGCAATTTACAGTTTCCTTGACCATATCTATGAATCTACTTCTGAATATTACGAAGCCTTCTATCCCCTTCAGCAGAATACCGCTATGGGTATCTCAGACTTCAATATTGTCAAGGAATGCACTATCTACACCGATAACCCTTCCGTCCTTACCGGCGGCAACGTTAAACAGCTTGAAAAATACAAAAGTTCTTCATGGTATAAAAATTATAGAAAGCTTAATAAATCAATCCTTCTCAGTATTGATCCCAAAACCGGAGTTCTTACTCTCGTCAGAAAGCTTGATTATAATAATATTTCTACAGGCGAAAGCTTTATCTGCCTCGATTTTAATATGTCTATGCTCGCTGATTATTTCGACCACCTCGGTTATGACGGTGAACTTTATATCGTCAGCGGCGGCAGCCTTATCTATTCAAGCAATGATGATATAAAATCTGCGGAAGATATTGAGATAACCCCGAATTTCGGCTGTATCTCACGCAATTATTACTCCGTTGATATCGAATACTATTCAAGCGAAGCAAAAAGCAACTTCATGAAACATCTTTTCAGCAATAAGATGTTTATGTTTTCTAACTGGATAACACTTATCCTTATCGGCGTTATAAGCGTACTGATGTCACACGGTATCAAGAAAAGAGCCGACGATGCACTCGCTGAATATACCGATACAGGCTCTATACTCTCATTAAGAGATTCCGATAACGGCAGGGACGAATTTGGTCAGATTCTTGATATATGCGGTGCTATGTCGGAACGTCTTTCCAATAAGGGCAATGAATTTAAACAGAGCAGCGATTCGCTTATTCAGAAAAGCTTTGAATTTGACAGTCTCTTTACTATTGCCATGAAGCTTGATGCGGAACTTTCTCTCCGTGACAGATATCCGGAAATAGTTAAGAAGATTTCCGATGAAACGATACCGCTTTCAAAGGAATTCGGCTTTATCCGCAAAATAGCCGCCATTCATTCGGCTGAAGTTGAGATATCTGCTCCTCAGCAGGATAATTTCTTCATCCCTGCGTGTTCAATTTCTCTCATCTCAGACGTTGTTTTCAGGTCTTTCACCAATGTTACGGTTTCCATTAAGCTTGAAAATTCACTGCTTACTGTTGGTTTTACCAGCCCTGCAAGCCCTCCGCATTCCTTCCCGCTGAAACTTAAAGCTATTTTTGAAGAAAATCAGGTTACAGACGAATATTCCTTCACCAGAGATTACAAATTTAACCCGTTCCTGAGAATCAAGCACTGCTTCGGCAGCAATGCAGATTTGAAAATACAGGATATATCACAGCTTGACTTACAAATTACTTTACGACTTACAAACGAAAGGAGCGACATTAATGAAAAACAGTAAAATATTCGCAGTTATCACGGCTTCTGCTATGCTTATCCCTGCGGCAGGATGCTCACTTTCAAAAGAAAGCGAAAAGAATGAGATTCGTGAATTTACCGGATTCTTTGGCACAAGAGGTTCTTCTATCAGTCAGAATAACGAGATACAGAAGCTGATTGCCGAAAAAACAGGCGGTATCCTTCGTGAAACATGGCTTGACGAACAGGAAGATGCTGAAAATATTTTCAGTAATATGATAATGCAGAACAAATATCCTGATTTCTTATATGCCGATTCCGATCTTTGTCCGAAGCTCCTTCAGGAAGGTGCGTTTATCCCCATTGACAAATACTGGGACAATTACCCGAACCTCAAAAACTTCTGCTCGGAAAAGGAATGGGAAAGAGTTCGTTACGATGACGGTCATATCTATTACGTTCCGCTTTTCTCATCTATCTGGGAAAAGGAATCCACCACCCTTTACGGCGAGGAAGCATTCTGGGTTCAGACAAAGGTTCTCAAATGGGCAAATTATCCGGAAATCAAAACCATTGACCAGTATTTTGATTTGCTTGAGTCTTATCTTGAAGCCAATCCGAACGCTGAAAACGGCGATCCGAATATCGGATATGAAATAGTTGCAAATGATACCTATTTCTTTGCTCTTGATAACGTTCCTATGTTCCTTGACGGCTATCCTAATGACGGCTGCTGTATTGTTGATACCGAAAAACTCGAAGCCGTTGACTATAATATCACCCCGACTGCTAAAAAATGGTTCAAAAAGCTTAACGAGGAATACAGTAAAGGCGTTATTGATCCTGAATGCTTTGTTATGACTACCGAACAGTATTACGAGAAAATCGCTTCGGGACGTGTTCTCGGTATGGTTGACCAGCACTGGGTATTCAATCAGGCTACTTATAATCTGCCTCCTGAATGCACCTATATCCCTCTGAATGTTACTATCGACGAAAGCGTGGAGGGCCATTACCACTCAAGAAATGCTTTTAATGACTCAACAGGTGTTGGCATATCAGTAAGCTGTACAGATCCCGAAGCTGCCGTTAAATTCATGAATGACCTTCTTGATCCCGAAATCGCTCTCCTGAGATTCTGGGGCGTTGAAGGAGAGGATTACCTCGCTGATGAAAACGGTGTATTCTATCAGACAGATGAAATGAAAGCAAAATGGAAAGACGGCGATTACAATAACGATCATATCTGTATGTACGGCTATATGCCTTACTATATGGGTATGGCTCCCGATGGTTTCAACGCTTACTGCCCTTCTTATCAGGCTGATGAATTCTATAAGCACCTGCCTGATCCTGTCAGGGAATGCTTTGAAGCTTACGGCGTTAAAACTTATGTTGAAATGATGAACGAAGCCGAGGAAAATCCGGATTGGTATCCTATGTGGTCTTTCTCAAATGCCGTTACTCCTGATACCGATTACGGCAAGGTAATGAAGGAGATTGACGACTGCAAACATAAATATCTCCCGCCGCTTGTTATGGGACAGGATTTCGAGGCTAACTGGAGCAAATATCTCGAAGCTTACAACAGTATTGATACTCAGGTCTATTTTGATGAGCTTACTGATGAAATACGCAGAAGATGCGAATGATTATAAGCGTCTGCATTAAGCAGATGCAGTAATATATTATTATTATAAGGAGGATATCTATGGATATCAAAGGTTCTTTGTGTGCCGCTGCGGCTTTAGCCTTCATGCTCGGTTCAGCTGCATACGCTATGCCGTCAGCGGCTTCAAATGACATCAATGTTTCTGCACCCGTCTCAAAAGAAATAGGTCTTGTAGGAAACCTTTTCTGTATCTCCGACAGTAATAATGCCGACAACGCTCAGCTTCAGTGGGCTACCACCCTCGATGCAAACAGCTACACTCTATACCGTTCTGATGACGGAACAGACGGTTTTAAGCCCATTTACTCAGGTAAGGGTACGTCCTTTCAGGATAACGGGCTTAAACTTGGACAAGCTTTCTACTATCAAGTTGAAGTTCATACCGACAACGGGGACAAGTTTTCTGACATAAGGGAACTTGTCCCTTGTCGGGTTTCGGAAAGCCTTGATTCATACGACAATCAGCATGGAAGCAATCTGGTTTACGAAACAAGCGGCTACAAAATCGGCAATACTTATTACAGCTATTCCCTGAAATCTCATGCAGGAAAAAATGATATCTATCTCGCAGAAACTACCTCAACAGACGGCGTTCACTTCGGTAATGAGCGAAATGTCGCAGATTCTTCTCAGAATGCCGACCTCGCAAGCTGTAAGATAGAATCCGTTCATATTGAATATGCCGAGAAAACAGGTCAGATAGTGGTCTGGGCACACTGGGAAAAACCAAGCGGCTACAGCGACGGTAAGGCACTTGTCATTACCGGTACTCCGGGCGGTCAGTTCAAAGTCCACCATGTCTATAATCCCCTCGATATTCAGGTTCGTGATATGGCGATTTTCTTCGACGATGACGGTACAGGTTATCTCATAGCCGCCGCCAATAAGTCAGGTCAGGGTGCAAACGCTACCATCTACATCTTCAAAATGAACGAGGATTACAGCGGCGTGACCGAAATCGTCAAGACTCTCCACGAAGACCAGTACCGTGAATTTCCTAACATGATTAAAAAAGACGGCTACTATTTCCTCTTTACTTCTCAGGCGGCAGGCTGGTATCCGAGCAGCGGTGCTTATACTGTCACCGATAACCTTTACGGCGAATGGAGTGAATTACGCAGTATCGGCAATACCTCCACATTCTCGTCGCAGTCGGGCTGGATTGTCAATCTTCAGGACAAAAACTACATCATGCACGCCTACCGCTGGCTCAAAGGCAGCGGCACAAGCGGCACTACCCTCTGTCCGCTGTATTTTGACAACGGCTTCGCTTTCTACGATTACTGCCCTTCATTCCGATACAGTACCTCAACCGGCGAGCTTTACCCCGTTCAGGAAGGTCAGCTTCTCTCGCAGGATAAGCCCGCCTCGTCTTCTCTCGCCGCAAAAGCGGAAAATTCCCCCTCCAAAGCTTTCGACGGCTCTTATCAGTCCTCGTTTACCGCCATTGCCGATACCATGAAATGGCCGTTCTATCTCCAGATAGACCTTGAAAAAGTCTGTCAGCTTTCAAATATCCAGACTTCATGGTATATCTGCAAGGGTTCGGAGGGATACTACACCTACACCGTTGAGGGAAGCATTGACGGTCAGCACTGGGAAAAGCTCCTCGACCGCACCAACAAGAACGACGATACTGTATCCAATACCTACGGCTTCAACAGCGATATGCTCAAAGGTACTGCACGATACGTCCGCCTGAACGTTCAGAACGCAACGCTTCAGAATAATCCGAACAATAACTGGTATACCCCTACCGTTTACGAATGCAAGATATTCGGTACTCCCGTTTCAAAGGCAGAAGTTCCCAAGCCTGCCGCCGAATTTGATTTTTCATCGGCTCAAAACGGCATTGTCAGTGATATCACAGCAAACGGCAATAACATGACTCTCCACGGCGGTGCTTCTGTTGACGGAAATCAACGCCTTACCCTTGACGGTTCTTCCGATTCCTATGCCGAAATTAAAAGCGGTCTGCTTGACGGCTGTCACGATTATACCGTATCAATGGACGTTATTTCACAGTCGGAGGGCGATTTCTTCACCTTCGCTTCCGGTCAGGACAAGGAAAAATATGTTTTCTTCAAAGTTGCAAAAGACCATTTCCGCTTCCAGACTACTATCGACACATGGCGTGGCGAATCGGGATTACGCTATGACCTGAACGGTACTGCCATGCATAACTATACGCTTGTTGTAAACGGCTCTGTCGGCAAGCTCTACGTTGACGGCGAACTCGTTTCCGAAACTGCCGATTTATTTACAACTCCCGCCGATATGGGTTCTTCACAGCTTTGTTATCTCGGCAAGTCGTTCTATCCCGACGACGTTAATTTCAAGGGCAGTATCGACAATTTGAAGATTTTCAAAGCCGCACTCACTGAAAATGAAGTAAAAAGCGTTATCGGTAAAGCCGCTTCGGAAAACATTGACGGCGATGTGAACGGCGATAACAAAGTTGACGGCGGCGACCTCACTGCTCTGCGGAATTACCTTCTTGCCGAAAAATCGGACATTATCGCATATAATGCCGACCTCGACCATAATAATGTTATAGACGTTTTCGACCTCATTCAGCTAAGGAAAACTATTTCTGCTCTCCCCCGCTGAAAAAATATATATCAGGAGAAAAATATGAAGATTTATAATTCAATTACCCGGCTCATAGGTTCTACTCCCCTTCTCGAACTTGGAAAAATCGAGAAAATTTATGCCCCGAATGCAAAAATCCTCGCAAAACTTGAATACTTTAATCCCGCAGGAAGTGTCAAGGACAGAGTTGCTGTTGCTATGATTGAAGCTGCCGAAAAACAGGGACTTCTCAAAGAAGGAAGCGTAATGATTGAGCCAACCAGCGGCAATACCGGAATAGGTCTTGCCTGTGCCGCCGCCTGCCGTGGATACCGTCTTATCATTACCATGCCCGAAACCATGAGCATTGAACGCCGTAACCTGATGAAGGCTTACGGTGCGGAAGTTGTACTTACTGACGGCTCAAAAGGCATGACGGGTGCAATCGAAAAAGCACAGGAACTCGCCGATTCTATCCCGAACAGCTTCATTCCTTCGCAGTTTACCAATCCTGCCAATCCTGCCGCACACGCCGCCGCTACTGCTCCCGAAATCTGGAACGATACCGACGGAAACCTTGATATTTTCGTTGCAGGAGTCGGTACAGGCGGAACTTTGACGGGTATCGGTTCTTTCCTTAAATCAAAAAAATCTGATATTCAGGTAATTGCTGTTGAACCCGCAGGTTCTCCGGTTCTCTCCGAGGGAAAATCGGGTTCTCACGGCTTGCAGGGTATCGGTGCAGGATTCGTCCCTGAAATCCTCGATACTTCCGTTTACGACGAGGTCATCACTGTCACGGAGGAGGATGCTTACAGTATTGGCAGAGATATCGCAAAGCATGAAGGTGTTCTCGTGGGCATATCGTCGGGTGCGGCTGTATGGGCAGCGGTTCAGGCGGCAAATCGTCCCGAAAATAAAGGTAAAACCATAGTCGTACTTCTCCCCGATTCGGGTGAACGCTATCTTTCAACTCCTATGTTCACCTGACGAACGGTCACCCGCAGAGTTTAGAGGTGCCCTAAATATATCGGTGATACAACAAACCGGAGGGAGATGGGAGAAATAATGGATAATGATAAATACAAAGTCCTGATGATAGACGATGATGAGATGATCGCTGCGGCTACATCAGAATATTTCAATATGTTCGGCGTCAGAACTGCCTATGTCACGACCTATGATGATGCCGTTGCTTTTCTTGATGTACATGATGTATCTCTGCTGCTGCTTGATATTAACCTCGGCGATAAGTCGGGATTCGACCTTTGCAGGAAGATTCGTGAAAGCTACGATCTGCCCATATTCTTTATCAGTGCCAGAACAAGCGATGATGATGTGCTTATCGCTTTGAATATCGGCGGTGATGATTACATAAAAAAGCCATATACTTTGAGCGTACTGCTTGCTAAGGTCAAAGCGGCGACAGCAAGATACGAAAGAACAAGGGATAATGTCGGCACGATTCAGAGCGTTCCACGGACAGATGAAGGTCTTGTAAAGCTCATCGGGGATATATGCCTTAATACCAATACCCGCAAAATTATTTCAGGCGGAAAAGAAATTACGCTGAAAGCACTGGAATACAAGCTGCTTTATTATCTTTACACGAACAGGGGCAAGGTCGTTTCAAAGGACGATTTGCTTCGGGACGTATGGGAGGACGAATATATCAACGAGGGTACAATAGCTGTGCATATCCGTCATCTGCGTGAGAAGACAGAAGCCGATTCAAAAGCACCGCAGCTCATCAAGACGATATGGGGCGTTGGCTATATGATGGAAGAAACTGTATCATGAAAGGCTTTTACAGAATTGCGATACTGCTTGTTATGCTTCTCACTGTCGGGTTGTTTGCCGTGTTGAAAATAACAGATACGAATAAAACTCCGACAGATAGTAACGATGTGATTTGGCTCAATGAGACAGCACATAAAGCGGCATCAGGTGACATTCCGTCCGAAGATACGGTGCAGACACGGGAGTATGTCATACTCGACATCAACGGCAATACACTTTTTGATAACCGCAGCGACCGTTCGGAAGTGCTGACCGTTGAAACTGCGATAAAAAAGCGTTACTCATACAGCTATATTATAAAAAATAATCAGATAACGGGCAGTGTTATCCTGACGGACGGCGAAAAGCGTTTTGACAGACTGCGTAAGAATATCATTCTGATATATGCAGGGTGCAGTTTGGTACTGATAACGGCGGTGCTGACATTCGGTGCTTATATCCGCAGGGCGGTCATACTCCCCTTTGATAAGATGAAGGATTTTGCATCTTATGTGGCGGCAGGCGATTTGGAAAAGCCTCTTGAAATGGACAAGGACAATATGTTCGGTGCATTCTCCGAGAGCTTCGACATCATGCGTGAGGAGCTGAAAGCATCTAAAGAGAGAGAGCTTGCCCTGCAGAAAAAGGAGCGTGAGCTTGTGGCATCGCTCTCCCATGACCTGAAAACGCCCGTGACAGGTATCAAACTTACCTCGGAGCTGATGACGGCGGTATTCTCGCAGAATGAGGGGCAGGAGCTTACTGTTACGCCCGATATGACCGCCAAAATGAATAACATTTACAAACGTGCAGAGGAAATAAATATACTTGTGAGCGACCTGTTTTCATCCACGCTGGAGGACTTGGGCGAGTTCAAGGTGAGCTGTACCGATGAGGATTCCTCGGTAATCGCAGAGATAGTTTCAAAATACGATGACAGAGGACTTGTGCGAATGTCCGATATTCCGCAGGTCATTATCCGCATTGACAAGATACGCCTTTCACAGGTAATCGGCAATATTCTCTCAAATTCCTACAAGTACGCAGGTACGCCGATAGAGGCTTGTTCGCATATTGAGGACGAGTTCCTTGAAATTACGTTCTCTGACAGCGGAGAAGGTGTTCCCGATGATGAGATAGAGCTTATCACAAATAAATTCTATCGTGGTAAAAATCACGGCGATAGGGAGGGCAGCGGTTTAGGGCTGTATATCGCCAGAATGCTTATGGATAAAATGGGCGGAGAATTGACCGTTTCAAGCAATAACGGACTGCGTGTCACGCTGCTTATCCCCCTCAGTTAAGAAAAAAATAAGAATTTAACAAGATTCTGACAAAGAAATAAGTTCAGGGATCATGTATAATACAATCATAGGATACAAAACGTATTTGAAAGGTTGTGTTATATATGATCCCTGTTTTGCATACGGAAAAGCTGTGCAAATCGTTTTCCAACGGCGGCACGCAGCAGCACGTTATCAAAAACCTCGATCTTGAAATAATGGAGGGAGATTTTACTGTTATCATGGGGGCTTCTGGTTCGGGAAAGTCTACTCTGCTCTATGCCCTTTCGGGAATGGACAAGCCCACCCTCGGCAAGGTGTTTTTCGGTGATACCGAGATACAGGACTACTCAAACGACCGGCTTGCGGTGTTCAGGCGCAGCAACTGCGGTTTTGTTTTCCAGAGTATCTATCTTCTCGAAAACCAGACGGTGCTTGAAAACGTACTGACAGGTGCATTCGCCGTGCAGAAGAATTCTCCGGAGCTTATCATGAAAGTAAAGGAACTTTTAAATAAAGTAGGACTTGATGAAAAAATGCAAAAGAAATACCCCCATCAGCTTTCGGGCGGCGAGGCACAGCGAGTCGGCATTGTAAGGGCTGTTGTCAACGAGCCGAAGATACTTTTTGCAGACGAGCCGACGGGGGCACTCAACTCGGCATCAGGCAAAGACGTTCTCGACATTTTTACACAGATACATGAGAACGGTCAGAGCATCGTCATGGTAACGCACGATATAAAGACCGCACTCAGGGGTACAAGAGTGATATATCTCCGTGACGGAAGCATTGTCGGCGAATACCTTATGCCGAAATACGGCGGGGACGATATAAAAGTACGCCGTGAAAAGCTGACGGAGTTTCTTGATGGAATGGGCTGGTGAATTATGAAGATATTCAGATTATCCTTATTCAATTTGAAGAAAAACAAGCGTGAAGCGGCGGCAATCGTCTTTCTGACGCTTATTACGTCATTTCTGCTGTCGGTATTTTTTGTCAGCGTAACAGAAATAAACAAGGCTTTCGACAAATGTTTCGAGGAAACGGGATGTGCGGATGTTATGCTGCTGTATGATGAAAGCAAGTACCGTGATATATACCGTGGTGTACTGGAGGACGAATATAATGTTACAGAAGTCTGTGAAAGCAGTGTGCTTGTCGGTTCTGCCGCAAAGACAATATCAAAACAGGGCGACAGTATCGCATATAACATGGTATTTACGGACGAAAGCACCGAACGTAAAATAGAGGATTTCGTGAAGGTGAAAGCACTTCCCGATGATGAGATAGAAAAACTCTCACACCCGATATGGCTTCCGCAGTATTTTGAGATAACGGGCGGCTTTGCTCCGGGAGATACCTTTACCCTGATATCGGGCGGCAGAGATTATCCCTTTACCATTGCAGGATTTTACAATACGGGCTTTTGCAACAGTGACAGAACACTGTTCAAATGCGTGCTGACTGATTACGATATGTCACTGTTGTCCGCAGTCTATGAAGAATACCGCATGGCAGCATTTAACACGGAAGAAAAGATTCCCTTTGAAGAATATTTTGATAAATGCTCGGAAATATCAGGCGAGTATGTCTCAGGTATCGTGTATCCGTATGATAAGGAGGCGGAAAGAGAGGCGGAGACTTCTTTTCTCAATATTTTTCTGTACATGAGTGCATTTGTTTCAGTTGTCACTATGATATCTGCACTGTTTCTTATACTGCACAAATTATCAAAGGATATTGAGCAGCAGATGGTGCAGATAGGTGTACTGGAGGCACTTGGCTATACCAGCCGTGAGCTTTCTCTTTCCTACACTTGTGAATACGTCCTTACGG
>JAZQND010000014.1:0-49398 GCA_045627145.1 Ruminococcus sp.
CTGTAAGGAGTACCTGTGCCGAGGTTGAAAATTTCAACGCCGTCATGTTCAAGAATGTAGTCAATAGCCTTAACGTGACCTTTTGCGAGGTCAACAACGTGGATATAGTCACGGCGGCAGGTTCCGTCGGGAGTATCATAATCTTTGCCGAAGATGGTGAGTTTTTCACGTCTGCCGACAGCTACCTGTGCAACATAAGGCATGAGATTATTGGGTATGCCCTGTGGATCTTCGCCGATTCTGCCTGATTCGTGAGCTCCGATAGGATTGAAGTATCTGAGAAGGACAACAGAAAGTTCCTTATCTGCTTTGGCAGCGTCCTCAAGAATCTGTTCCATCATGACCTTAGTCCAGCCGTATGGGTTGGTGCAGGTTCCTCTTTTCATTTCTTCTGTGTATGGAACAGGATTTTCCTCGCCGTAAACGGTAGCACTTGATGAGAAGATGATATTCTTTACGCCGTATTTGTTCATGCATTCAAGAAGTGAGAGGGTAGTGTCGATATTGTTGCGGTAATAGAGAACCGGTTTCTCAACTGATTCACCAACAGCTTTAAGACCTGCAAAGTGGATAACGGCATCAATTTTGTTTTCCTTGAAAATTTCTTCGGTTTTGCAAACGTCCTTGATGTCAACCTCGTAAGTTTTTACAGTTTTGCCTGTAATTTCCTCTATACGCTTTACAGCTTCCGGACAGCTGTTTGAATAGTTATCGGCTATGATAACGTCATAACCTGAATTGAGAAGCTCAACGGCTGTATGAGAGCCGATGTAGCCTGCACCGCCTGCGAGTAAGATATTGCTCATTTTGTAAACTCCTTTAAATTTATTTCAATACTGATTCATGTATTGCGAAATGTTTAGGTATTCCGTTTTCCTTGATAAGGCTGAGGTCGCCCTGAATCAGCGGCAGGAAGTAATCAAGAGCGAAATCACGGATATTGTTTCCTGCGGAGTTTATAAACTCTGCGGGCAGGAATTTTTCCTGATTTGCAATACTGTCTGCATCTGCATTTTCAATAACGACTGTATACGGTACATCACCGATACGGCGGAATACCATTACCTTGCCTGTTTCTCCGTTTAAAGCACAGCGTACACCTGCCGCACCGATAGCCTCTGCTTCGTCGATATCGGTTTTGGAACTGATATGGGAAGAACATCTCTGCATAACGTTAAGTTCAATTGAACGAACTTTACAGCCTATCTCATTACGAACTATTTCTTCGAGGTATTTTCCTATGCCTGAAAGATATTTGTGACCGAAATTGTCAACAACTCCAGACTGAACTCCTTCAGGAACTTCAATTCCCTCTGAAACCGCAACGATAACAGCCTTATGTTTTGACATTTCCTGTTTTACATCGCTGAGGAAGTTTTCGAGAGAGAAATTCATTTCAGGAACGTAGATGAGGTGAGGAGCAGTTTCGCCCATAGCGTGAAGAACTGCACTTGAAGCTGTGAGCCAGCCTGCGTGTCTGCCCATAATTTCAACGATAGTTACCGACGGGATACTGTAAACTATACTGTCACGGGTAATTTCGTGCATGGTAGTTGCAACGTATTTTGCGGCAGAACCGAAACCGGGAGTATGGTCGGTGATACAGAGGTCGTTGTCAATGGTTTTTGGAATACCTATAACCTTAACGTCGAAGCTGATGTGGGCGAAATATTCTGAAAGCTTATTAACAGTATCCATTGAATCGTTGCCGCCGATGTAGAAGAAAGCACCGATATTACGCTGTTTGAGGGTATCAACTATTTTTTTGTAGACTTCCTCATTTTCTTTCCAGTCGGGAAGTTTGTATCGGCACGAACCGAGAACGGTAGAAGGAGTTTGTCTGAGAAGCTCCATATCGTTGTTGGTGAGTATCATTGATTTGAGGTCAACGAGGTGGTTGCCAATGATACCCTCAATGCCGTTAACAGAACCGAAAATGGCATCAATGGTTGAAACTTTAAGTGATTCCTTAAAAACGCCTACGAGAGAGGCATTGATCGCACAGGTCGGACCGCCTGATTGTGCTACAGCAATGTTTATCATTTTAATATCCCTTTCAAAATGAAATCGGAAACTAAGCGAATGCTTGGTATTCCGTTGTTTCCGCACCGAAAAGACAGTGCAGTATGACAGTATCACGAAGATACAATCAATTTTGATAAATCTGAACCGCCGAATGCGGAATCAGTGAATGCATTTATAAGGCAATGCAGTTGAACATCCCTATAAATGTGGTTTTAGTCGTGAAGCTCGGAGCGTTTTTCACGTCCCATGAGTTTGTCAATAGCTTCCGACGGTGAAGCACCTTCAAATATTGCTGAATAGACTGATGCGATTATTGGGAGTTCAGTGTCATAACGTTCAGAAAGTTTCATAGCCGGTTTGAGAGCGTTTATACCTTCAACAACCATACCGACTTTTTTAAGTGCAGTATCAACGTCACAGCCTTCGCCGATAAGCTTACCTGCCTGAAAATTTCTGCTGTGGACGCTGAGTGCGGTAACTATGAGGTCACCCATACCTGCAAGGCCGTAGAAGGTCTGTTCTTGACAGCCCATTCTTATGCCAAGACGCTTGATTTCAGCAAGACCTCTTGTAATGAGTGCGGCTTTAACGTTGTCGCCGTAACCAAGACCGCTTAGAATACCTGAAGCAAGTGCTATGATATTTTTCAAAGCACCGCAGAGTTCAACTCCCTTGATATCGGGATTTGTGTAAACTCTCATGCAGGAATTTGTGAAAACGTCCTGAATGATTTGTGCGGTTTCGATATCGGGGCAGGCGGAGAGGATAGTGGTAGGCATGAGTCTGATGACTTCTTCTGCATGGGTAGGTCCTGACAAAGCGGCGATATTGATTGATTTTTTTCGGATAATGTCACCAAGTTCATCACTGATAACTTCCGTCATTGAAAAAAGAGTAGATTCTTCAATGCCTTTAGCAACGCTGACGATTATCTGACCGTTTTTCAGGTATGGAGAAATAGTTTTTGTAGTTGAACGGATAAAAACAGATGGGACAGCTTCAACGAGTATGGTATTTTCACTGCAAACCTTTTTGGTATCAGAAGTGAAAGACATAGAATCTGGAAGAACTGTATCTGAGAATTTAGGGTGAATGTGAGTTTTGCTGAGGGTTTCGATCTCATCGGGTAAAGCTGACCATACGGTAACTTCATGCCCGCTGATGCAGAGCAGATTTGCAAGAGCGATACCCCATGTGCCTGCACCTAATACACCTATTTTCATTATAGTTTGCTCCTTAAAAATAAAGTTTGATTCTTTAGAAAGTGCGAAATGTAACCATTTTGATTATAACAGAAGAACCGCATATTGTCAAGGCGGAAAGAGATAAAACTTGTGCAGGGGGTATGAATGATGAAAGAAAAAGCAAGCAAAGCATATATAGTTAAATGAAAAACATTATACAGATAACAATGTTGAAAGCAAAATTGCTGTTGGTTAAATGTGAACAAAATATTATATGCTGTTAATATCTAAAATAAATCTACAAATTGTATATATCGAAGCTGCATAGTGCTGAATAATGCACTAATTATACGGCGGGTTGTTGTAGGGATATACAAAATTGCTTTAACCCCCTTGACATCGCCAAATGTTAGGGATATAATGAGGTATACTATGTTGTAAATATTTAACAACATATCATCTTGTGTTTATTATATTTTATAAATAAATCTCAATGAAAGGAAGAAAAATCAAATACAAAAAGTATGCGGGACTTTCGATATTACACATAGTAGAAAAAACTGTAAAACCTTTTGATTTATAATGATAAATATAATTTGATACTATAGATTTTTATTTAAATATACGTCTTATTTACCAAAATTCACAATAAAAAGCACTTGCAAATATGCAATGTTTACATATACTCTTGCGGAGGAATTTTCTATATGACCGATAATGAACTAAAAAAACTAAAACGTCCTGAATTATTGGAACTTATGCTCTATATGCGTGAAGAAATTGAAAAGCTTCAGAAAGAAAATGAAGAACTGAAAAAAAATATTGCTGAAGCTAACAGCAATCATGATATGCTTGAAAAAATCATGAAAGCAGTTTGTCATGAAAGCAGTCCTGACGAAAAAACAGAAATATCTGATGAGCAGACTGCTGAAAATATAACCGAAAAGGAATCCAAACCTGAATCTGACATTATTCAAGACAAAACTCCTTTGGAAAGGGAAAAAGAAAATGAGTGAAGCTGATATAAAAAAAACAATTGATGAGCTTCCCTCAGTGAAACAGCTTGAAAACGAACTGAATGAACGAAAATATCGTATCCGTTTCCGAAAAGTCCTTGGAAATACGATATCTTCACTCCTCGTTGTTGCGGCGGCAGCAGTTCTTATATCAACTTTGTTTCTGCCTTTTCTAAGGGTAACAGGCTCAAGTATGACACCGACATTAAGCAATGACGAAATGATTGTATGCTCAAAAAGAAGTAATTTCAAGGCAGGAGATGTTGTCGCCTTCTATTATAACAATAAGATACTCCTTAAAAGAGTTATCGGTACGGCAGGCGATTACATAGATATTGATATTAACGGTAATATTTCCATTAACGGAGAGCCTCTTGATGAACCCTATGTCAACGAGAAAGCTTTAGGTGAATGCGATATCGAATTACCTTATCAAGTTCCTGATAACAGAATTTTTGTAATGGGTGACCATCGCTCGGTTTCTATTGACAGCCGTTCAACATCTGTTGGATGTATTGCCGATGAATATGTTATCGGAAAGGTTATTTTCCGTATATGGCCACTCAATAAGCTCGGAGCTGTAAAATAAGTTTTCTCATTCTTTCGGAAGGAGGTGGCAGTGGTGAAAGGATTCCAGTTAATCGTTCAGAACTATCTGACCAACCATGAAAAACATAAAAAATACATAGCTTTAGTTTTAGCTTTGTCAATGCTCGTCTTCTGTACCGTTCCATTCGGTCTTATGAAGCCTGCAACAAGTATGACTACCAACAGTCTTACACCTGTCACTGAAATTTCAAAACTTGCTTTTCAAAATAGTGAGAACGGAAATGAAAGAGAATTAGTAAGAAATTATTCAAAAACAGAAGGCAATATTGTTGATAATATTATTTACAGCCCTGAATATGCTGACCTTATTACTCTCCTTTTTGGAAGCGGTGATAATGCAAGATGGATGAATGACTGTACAACAGTAGAACAGGCGTTAACCCGTGCAAAATCTGATTATTTCCTCGGTCTGGCAAGTGATTTTTGTGCTTTTATTGAAGAAGATTTCACAGTTTATGATGCCGATGCCGAAGGACGTATAGCTGTTGGCGGAAATATTTCTTTCAATAACAGCTGGAATTATCAGATAGGCTGCGGCGATTATTCACGAATGACCGCCCTCCTCGAAACAGATAACTACGCTGACAGTGGTGTTGGAGTTAATATTGAAGGCATCTTTACCGGATATGCTCACGTTCTCTGCGGCGGCAAGCTTTACAGGATAAATACGCTTTCAACAGGTATCGGACGAAACGGAGATTCAAGCTTCCATAAGGTAAACAAAACTTCAAAGCCTATAACTGTTTACTATCCGCCGGAAGAAGACCTGTACAAGCGTTTGATAGTAGGCAACGTTAAGGATTCACTTCACTATACCAATGAAGGCGAAGATGCTCCCTATACATCTAATCATTCACATGAATATCCGGCAGACTGCGGTGATAATTGTCAGCATGACTACCTCGGAAGTGTTAATGAACTGGCACAGATGTATGAATATCCAAAAATAAAAAATATCATTGCTTCAGTTTTTTCAGACGTAAGAAGCAGGTCGGCTGCTCTTTCAAAAATGAAGGGAATTGATATTACTTCTAACGGAAATACAATTCATTTTAAAGTTCCTGATAACATTACTGATGTAAAAACAGTATATTTTAATCTTGATCAATGGACAAGCCCAAGCGAAGTTTACTTTGAAAATATTCCCGAAGGTGCAAACATCATAGTAAACTGCGGCGGAGAGGTTATCAACATAGACGGAAATGTCCGTACATTAATAAATGGTACTACAATTTCTAAGCTCGGTACAGACGATAAAACCAATAACAACGCTGAATCACAAAGAATACTCTATAATTTCTATGAAGCAGTAAGCGGCGAAATAAAAGGTAACTTCAACGGTACTATCCTTTCACCTAATGCCGACTGGACTGCACCTACTACTTGTCCGGGACATCTTTCAGGTGCTATGATAGCAAAGTCATTTGAAGGCGGTCTTGAATTTGGCTACAGACCATACCGTGGCGAAAGCAGTATAGTAGGTCTTGCTTCAGGATATGCAGTTCCTGTTGATAAAATTTTTGAAGGAACTACAGGTAATGACGAAATCCATGTTTCTATGGCAAGAATGTCAGCAGACGCTTTTGAAGGCGATACCTTTACTGAAAATACTGACAGCGAAAACGTTTTCACATGGCTCAGTAACGGTAAAACACAGTTTATTCCGCTTCCTTCACTGGTAGATTTTTCAGGCGAAACTGATTATTCGTTACTTGAACCTGATTCCGAACCCGAACCCGAATCAGAACCTGAACCCGATGATTCATCAGGCGATGCAGTTCCACCGGCTAAAGCAGCTCCGTTAACTATTTCAAAGGGAAAATTAAGCGGAATAAATGTTGCAGGCGGATTAAAGCATGATGAGGATGAGTTTTCGGAAGAACCGACAGAAGCCGAAGAAACTGTTACAACAGAAGATATTGCAGAAGATGAAACAATAATTACAGAAACCGCTTTGTCAGAAACGGTCACAGATGAAACAATTTCTACAGAAAATATTTCTGAAATTACTACGGAAACAGTTTCCGAAGAAGCAGTTACTGAAACAACATCTGCGGAAGAAACCGACGAAGAAGAAATAATAATAGATGCCGAACTGCCTGAAGAAAAACTTGCTGAGGCAGAAATAATACTGAATGATGACGAAACACCGACAGAGCCACGATATCATACCTTTAAACAAAAATATGTTATCCGTGAAACAGAAGCTCCTGAGGGATTTTTCAGAACAGAAACAAAGTATTATGTTGATATTGAGGAAAAACTGAACATTGATACAATAATTTCCAATTTGGAAGACGGCAGATCATATCCGAATAACGTTGAAACAACAATCAGAATTTCAGATGATGAAAACAACGAAAAAAGCTCATGGAAAATCCTGATTGATGACGGCTCATATTACGGTTCTGACGTTAAACGCAGAATAATCAGCATAACAGACGCAGAAGGAAATATCATACGAGAATTTGCTATGGACGCAAATTCAACAAATTGTGAGGTCGAACACGTTTATCTTATCGGTGCAAACGATGAGCTGAGTGATACGGATTTGTTTACAGAAGAAGAACTCGGCACAGCACATTGCTTCACTATCGGAGATAACGATTATTATTACGATCCTGATTTTGTTATGATAATGCCGATACCAAGCAATAACCTTAAATTTGAAAACAAACCCGGTTTGCTTTTCAAAAAAGTCGATACTTCAGGAAATGTTCTTGTAAAAGAATATGAAACAAATGGAGACGGAGTCAGGTTATTAAATGATAAAGGTGAAGAGATAGTAATAGAAAATGCACCTACAATTCAGCTTATACAAGGCAATAATATAAAAATCACGTTTGATGAAGGTTCAAAGCTGTTTGATATATTTGATACAGAAACATATCCTGATGGCGAATATGTTTTCCATGAATCGGATTCAACCGATAAATATATTGCCGCACCTGATATTCATTTTATTCTTACTGATAACAGAAATTCAATTGAATACTGGTCAGAAGGCGATAGTGAACATTCTACTCTTGATTTAACTAAAAATCGTGAGATTAGAATGGTTGACGGCGTTGTTTATGGTGCAGAGCTTTCATTAAAAAAATACAGCAGGGTAAATGATACAGAAGAAATACTTGATGGAGCAAAATTCTCACTTTATTCAGGTTCAGAAAAGTTTATTTGTTCAGGTCTTGATGGAAACGGCAACATATTTGATAATCCTGAATTTAAAGCTCTGACAAATTCTTATGCAAGAGATGGTTATTTAAAGCCTGGTGTATATTATCTTGTAGAAGAATATATTCCTGATTATGTACCTGAAGAAGGTGAAGAACCTTCAAGATATGTTAATCAAAAGAGAATATATTTTACTGTAGATGATGATTACTATGTACATGAAGGCTATAAAGCAGTTGTTCCGTTAGAAAAGTGTGATTTTAGCAATAATGTTCTTTGCTTATATGATGAAAATGGTTGTCCGTTAAATGACAAGGATAATCCAACCCCCGGTCTTATTAGTGGAGTAATAAGTTTTACAATTACAACTGATAGTACATTTGAACAATTCTACGCAACAGATTTTGGTTACGAAGAGGGTAAATTAACAACAATAAGCCATACCTATGACGAACCGGTTGATTTGGATAATTTCAAAATACAATGCTGGAGTTCATCTCTGCCAACAATTATTAGTGTAGAAATTGTAACAGCTTATGGTGCAAAGTATACATATAAGAAAGATAATCCTGATGAACCAAGCGGTTATACTTTTAAAAAGGATACATTTGAAATTGTTGATGAGGTTGAAGAAATCAGTAACGAAAATCCTCATACAGGAGCAAAAAGTCCTGTAGAAATGAAGTTCGTAAATGTTCTTGAGGGCGAAACTACTGATATAACTGTAAAGAAGAATTGGGCAGGAGATAAAGATTTTGCAGATGTTATCAGACCTGATAGTATTGAGGTTCAGCTATACCGTTCAACTGTAAAGGATTCAATGCAGCGTGCAGACAGTAATCCGGGAGTTTATAATGCAGTTGAAAACAGCGAAAGTGATACAGCAGTAGGTGAACCGGTTGTTCTGAATAATGATAACAACTGGCAGAAGGAATGGACAGAACTTCCTGCATACGATAATTCTACAGGCGAAAAGGTATTCTATTACTATTACGTCAAGGAAACTAAGGTTGGAGATTCTGTTCCTGAAAACAGCGACTACGACGTAAGCTATTCAACTGATTCAGAAGGAAACCTCATTGTTACCAATACATTGAAGTCTCTGAAGCTTAAAGCAAGGAAAGACTGGTATAACGGAAACCTCCAGGAATTGGGAATTAATGAGGCTACATTTGAAAAATACCAGCCTGAAAATGTTGTAGTAAAGCTTCAATGGTATGTTCCTGTTACTACTCAGTCTTCCACAACTACCACAGGAGATGAATCCACAACAACAACTACTACAACCACAGTTTCATCAGATGACGGAGCAACTACAACAACAACTGCTGCAACCGTAGAATATGAATGGCAGGACGTTCCGAACAGAGCAATTTCACTAAAGAAACTCAAAGACTGGCAGGGCGAATTCCTGAATCTTCCGCGGGGCAGAGAGTACAGGATAGTTGAAGTTAATCCGCCGACAGGCTGGAGTGTCAGAGAAGAAGGTCCTTCCATAGACACAAGTCAGTCAAACTATGAAGCTATAAATGAAGAAAATCCGCTTTATGTTGTGAACGAGCTTGAAGTTGGAAGCCTTAATCTGCTAAAGAAATGGGCTAATGATAATTCTGATGACAGACCTGATTCCGTGAAATACGGTCTTTACAGAACAACCCGAACCCTCTGGCCGGACGGACAGCCAAAATACGGCGAAGACGGTGTGCTTAAAGATTATGCAAGACTGCTTCAATATTCTCTCTATTTCTACGACGGTCTTATGTGCGGTAATGAGGTAGGAGAAAACAGTGCATATAAGTGGCGTGATGACTGTCATTTAACTGATGTAGTAGAAATTAACGGCGAAACAATTGACGCAACAGGCGGCTATCACGATGCAGGCGACCATGTAATGTTTGGTCTGCCCGCTGGATTTACAGCATCAAGTCTTGGCTGGGAGCTTCTTGAATACAAAGATATATATAATTCTCTTGGTCAGACTCCTCATTCACAGGCAATTCTTAAACAATATGCAGATTTCTTTATGAAGTGTCTGCAAGACATAGACGACGACGGCGATCTTGATCTTCTCGTTCAGAAAGGTCACGGAAATACAGACCATAAATACTGGGGTATTCCTGAAGGTCAGTATGGAGATACTTTCTTCGGACGTGGTACAGGTTCACAGGTAATGGATGCTAAACATAAAAAGGCATTGGAGGATTTACAAAAGCCTGATGAGAACGGAAATGTTCATATCCACACAGAAAATCAGATATACTGGGTAGACAATACAGGTGCAGACATAGCGGCAGAATATGCAGCAGCACTTGCAACCTATGCAGTTAATTTCCCGGAAGATGAAGCTTCAGCAGATTATCTTGCAATGGCAGAAGAACTTTTTGCTTATGCTAAAGATAATCCAACAAGTCTTAATATTGTAGGTATAAATCAGGATGAACTCAATCCAAATGGAAGCTTCTATGTTTCACATGGTTATGCAGACGATATGGCTTGGGCAGCCGTTTGGCTTGCTGTTGCTACAGGAAAGGATAATTACAAAACTGATTATAATAATTACATTAGCGGTGGACTTCACAACGGTATGAATGTTTTCCATTGGGACGAAGTTCAGCTTGGAGCATATTATGTATATGCTAAATACTTCGGAGGAGAAGAAGATTTTGCAAAAATTGAAAGTTATCTTTTTGGTGGTGATGGCAAAATAGCAGGAAGCTCAAATTCCGACGGAGATATGTGGTATTTGTCACAGAATGCTTGGGGCAATGCAAGATACAACGCAGGCGTTCAGACAATTGCTCTTGCTTATGCAAAGCATTTGCAGGAAGTTGATGCAGAAGGAAATAAGGAGGAAATTGAAAAAATAATAAACTGGTGTCAGGTACAGATGAATTTCATACTTGGAGATAACATTTCGGATACCTGTTTCGTTACAAACTTCTCGAACAACTCTGTAAAACGTCCACATTTCCGTGCAGGAAGCGGACAGGTTTTCGATATGAAGGTAAAGGACGATCCCGAGGTTATCGACGGATATGACAAGGACAGAAACAGGCTTCTCGGCGGTCTGGTAGGCGGCCCTGCAAATGCAAGTGATTCATACGAAGACAGACGTACCGATTATCAGAAGAACGAGATAGCAAGTGACTATAATGCCAACCTTGCAGGTGCGGCGGCAGGATTATACTATTTCTTCAGAACAGGTCATACTTACAAAGTTCCGGGAATAGATGATGAATTTCAGTATCTTGAACCCCCTGCACAGGAAATGCCGGATGGTATGATAAAAGGTACTTACTCCTTTACATTCAATCCTTTCGCTGCTATTAATATTAATTCTATTTTGGCAAAGGCTGATGAATCAAAAACTATTCAAAATATAAGTATTGGTTCAAGTATTTCTGCAAATATTAATTTTGTTAAAGCTATAGAAATTGAATTTATACCAACGTCTAATATAAACTTTGAATATAGGTTTAAAGCTGATAATAACGTATTATTTACCCAAAGTACAGGTTATTCTACTAATACTGTATATCATAAAGTTACGCTTGATGAACCACTAAATATTAATAATTTTTCAATAGAATATAACTGGAATTCAAGTGGGGGAACATTTACAACAAATGTTAAATTATATTATGGTACACCAACATTAAAAATTAAACCAGAATCATACTATATTGAAAATGGTGGTTCAATTAATTTAAATGTTAATTATTCAAACGGAGATGTAAGTTATCCAAATCTAAATTCTGGATTTAGCGTAAATGATAATGTTTTGTCGGCAAGTAATTTATCAGAAGGAGAATATACTATTACAGGTGTTGATGCTGGAAATAATGAAAGTTCATTTAAAGTATATGTTTTAGCAGAAGGAGACCATTTGGAAAAATTAAGTAATGTTATTTACAATCAAAATACAGTTAATGTTCCTTCAAATGTATCAGGAAAAAACATTAAAAAAATAGTGTTTGAATTATCTAAAGCAAGTTCTACAAATGGTGCAAGATTTAAATTATTTATAAATGGAGAAGATAAAGGAGAAAATAATTTTAATAATAGCTTATTGTATGAACTAACTAATACTTTTGGAACAATTAATAGCATTAAAGTTGGAGATGGTTGGAATCCTGAAAATATCGAATTTAAAAATATATACCTTATATATGATGACAATAGCGGTGGCGGTAACACACAAGATATTTCTTTACAAATCACCAATAAAAACATTACAGCAGGAGACAACCTAAGTTATACACTCACAAATGCTAATGCAAATGGTGTTAATTGGAAACTGCTTGGAAGCAATAATTCTGAAATTAGTAACGGCTTGAATGTAAACGGAAATACTGTAACAATAAACGATTCCGTTCAGACAGGCGATTATACAATACAGGTTATTGACAAAAACGATTCAAGCAAAACGGCTTCTGATACGCTTCATATTAATGCTAAACAACAGCAACAGCTTTCACTTAATTTCTATAATGGCACTACTGTAACAGCGGGAGAATCTTTAGGTTATAATTTATCAAACTATGACCAAAATGATAATATTCAATGGTCATATACTGATAGCAATAATCAATCAGCAAGCGGATTCAGTATTGAAAATGGTCAACTTAAAGTAGCGGCTGATGTAGCGGCTGGAAATTATACAGTAAAAGTTAGAAATGAAACTAAAAACCAAGAGGTTCAGCAAACTATCACAGTTAACAGACCTGCATCTTTATTAAAGCTTACTCTTGACAGTGATTACATGACTTACAAGGGTTCAGTTGGATTTACAGTTGCAGATGCAGCCGAAGGTGATTTGACTTGGACTTTGCCGGAAGGATTTACAGTTTCAGGAAATACTATTTCTGTTAATGAAAATGCCAATACTTCAACACCGCAGGCTGTTACAGTAACAGATTCAGATGAAAATTCAGCAACAGCTTATGTAACAGTTTTGCCGAGGAATTATAATTATACCATTATTGATAATATTGCATTTGGTGATAACGAATGGAAAAATATTCCAAGTATGTCAGAAGGAGATACAATTAGAACTCTTGCATATAAGTTTGACAAAACTTCAAGCAATGATGGCGATAAATCAGGAGTTGATTATAAAATAGATGATAGTCAAAGTAGATATTTTGAGTTTGGGTATAAGAACGATATAAACAGTAACACTTTAATTTATAGTTTTACTCCTGAAATTCAACCACAAAAAATTAGAATAAGGACATATTCAAATCAAGGAGGTATCTCTCCGCTGAAACTATATGTTATCTACCAATCAGACGGAAAGCTTCGTATTTCCACAGCACAGACGCAGTATATCAAAGGCGAACAAATCGAAATTAATGTTTCAGGTGCTGATGGTGAACCAACATTAAGTTCAGATGTTGCAGGAGATGATATCACAAGTTCAGACGGAAAATATTATCTTACTCCAAGCACAACAGGTTCTCGAAAAATTACCGTTTCTTATGGCGGTCAAACTGCAAACTGCACATTCAGCGTTGTTGACCTTATCAAAGATAAGATAAAAGTTGACGGTGAAGATGTGATATATATTTACGAGGGCATTGATACTACAATCGAAGCAAACGACACAGCAGAATGGACTTTGTCAGAAACAAATGACCTGACAGGTACACCAAGTTCAGACGGAAAATCTTTCGTGATTACACCTGATAATTATAAACCTGGTTCAACATATACCTTGACTGCTGAACACGGCGGCGTTACTGAAATAGTAAAGCTCATAATCAAATCTACACCATTAAATGCCGCAAACATCCCAATAAAGTTCCACTACAGAAATCTCGCAAAAGCTAACACAACAATACTGCAAATGTTTCCTGTTGACGATAAGGTACAGATTGTTACTAATGATGGTGAAGACCTTATAGAAGTAAAAATAGAGGGAGATGACGGCAATAAAGTTATAAAAGTTAAGGCGTTGGATAAACATACTCCTAATCCGGCAGGTTTACCTGTTGAAACAGAACAAACAAGCTTCACAGTAATAAGAGGCGATTCTGAATTGGAAGTTCCTGTTATTATTTTAAATGACGATTTCTATATCAGCGGAGAATCAAAAATAGATCTTGAAAAAACCGCTGAACTTTCCGTACACAATAATGTCGGAAATGTTACATGGAAAACGAGTAATCCTTCGGTAATTACCGTTGATTCAAAAGGAAAAATCAGGGCTGTAGGCATTGGACAAGCTCAGATTATAGCTATTGATGAAGACGGATATGAATCTATTCCGTTTCCTGTTGAGGTCAGGGCAGAGAAAATCGGAGAATTTACCATTTATCAAAAAAAGGAGTGGATTGAAAATGTTGGAAATCTGCTGTTTTATGATGAAAATGGTGATCCATACTTCTATTACATCGTTGAACTTGACGCAAATGGAAATCCAGCCGAGTTTATAAACGGTAAAAATGGTGTTTCTTATGGACCTGAAATCTACAGTCACGGTTTTGAACTTACAAGATTGGAAAACGAAGGCGATGAATTGACTGTTCTTTCAGTTACCAATGAACCCAAAGAAAGACCGAAAGGAGAGCTTCCTTCAACAGGCGGTGAGGGAACCAAAAACTACACCGCAGTTGGCATAGCAATAATGCTCTGCTCAACAACAGCATATATCATAGTTAGAAAACGTCGTGAAAAATCGGCATAGCATAATTCATTCATTCACCGCACGACTGCGGATTCTACCTCTCATTTCCGCAGTCATGCTACACTAAAATTACTAAAATTTATTGTAAAGGAGAATTATTATGAAAAAAACAAGAAGATTTATCGCAATGACAGCAGCTATGGCACTCACAGCTTGCACATTAGCACCTATATTTACATACGCAGATACAACAACGACTACAACAGGCGGTATTATAATTAATAATCCGACAACTTATACATCAGGCACAGCAACGATTGATCCAAATGATGATGGCGTTCATACCTATGAAGCTTATCAGATTTTCAGCGGTGTTTATTCAAAAGATAATACTAAAGAAATACTTTCAAGCATTGAATGGGGTTCAGGTATTAATTTAGAAACAATTTCTAATATTTATAAAGATCTTTTTGGAATAGGTTTAAAGAAATCCAATCCTGCACACAATACAGATGAAACAGCACCGGAATTTATAGCTCTTTCAACTGCACAGGAAGTAGCAGATGCTCTTAGTACTTATTCTTTTGATAATGCAACAGTAATAGCATTTGCAAATATTGTTGCAGGTTATTTAAGCGACACCAAAACAACATCAAGTATTAGTAATGGTTCACCTATAATAACCGGTCTTGCAGATGGTTATTATCTTATTCAGGATGTAGCAGGAGGAAATGGCAGTCCTGTTGCTCCAAGCGAGGTAAGTGGAACTACTGTTAAGTATGACAACAGCGGTGCTAAGACAAGATATATTTTGAAGGTTAAGGGAGATGAAGCTGTTACACTTACTGCAAAATCATCCGCACCTTCCGTTATGAAGAAGGTTCAGGAAGAAAGCCTTATGGATGATACGACAACTGAAACAGCTGAATTTGCAGGAATTTCTGCTTATGCATTAGGCGACGGCTATAATGATATTGCTGACTATGATATCGGTGATAATGTTCCTTTCAAGCTTTATGGTTCACTTCCAAGCACTTATAGCGATTATAAGCAGTACTATTATGAATTTGAGGATACTTTAGGTTCACAGTTTGGAACACCTACAGACATTAAGGTATATGTTGACGGTAAGGAAGTAAAATATGATACTAAAAATGCAACAAATTCTTATTCTTCTGCATTTAGCTCTGGCAAACTTACAGTAACATTTAATGATTTGAAAGCTTTGCCATATCTGGATGCAGTATCTGATGAGCCAACAATTTCTCCAACTCATACTCTTACAGCAGCAGAAGAAGAGGAAATGGTAGAAGATTCAACAGGTGGCTATACATTTAATAACGAAGAAGTTACAGTGAACGGAACGCCAGAGGAACCAATATATACAATTTCAAATGAAGAAAATCCAGCCGCTGTATGGGTTAAAATTGATGAAAATGTATATGAACCAGCAAACATAACCAATACATCAATTATTACAGTTGAGTATACAGCAGAGCTTACAGCAGATGCTAACATTGGTCGCCCAGGTCAGGTAAATGCTGTTAAATTAAAATATTCAAATAACCCAAATCAGGCAGCCGGCGATGAAATTGATAAGGGCGAAACTCCTAATGACGGCGTTATCGTATTCACATACAGTATTGCAATCAACAAGACTGATACTGCTAAAAGTAAACTTGAAAATGCATATTTTGCAGTATACAAATTAGCTTCAGATAATGTAACTAAACAGTATATTAAAACAGATGAAGATGGTAAATTTGACGGCTTCTTAACAACAGCTCCAGCAAAAGCTGGAAATGAATGGGCTGAAGGTGATGTTGGAAATGATAAAGGTGTATGGAAGTCAGATTCATCAGGCAATATTGTAATTGAAGGTCTTGATGCAGGAACATACTATATCGAAGAATTACAGGCTCCTACTAATTATAATAAACTCACTAATGATGTAGAAGTTACAATTACTGCAACAATGCGTAGTGAAGTTGATGGTGACGCAAAGACTGCTGGTTGGAACAGACAGAACTGGACATATTCAGAAAGCGGAGATAGTGCTACCGCTCCAACAGCATTGATGAAGCTTGATATAACAAATGCAGATGAGAACGGCATTGTTAATATAGCAAACTCCACCGGTGCAAGTCTTCCTGAAACCGGCGGCATAGGTACTACACTATTCTATGTGGGCGGCGGATGCATGGTAGGCATTGCAGGTATTCTTCTTATCGCTAAGAAGAGAGCAAAGGAATCTCAGAATTAAATGAAGATAGAAATTGAGAAAGAAAACATCGCATTAATCTAACCCGCACCCTGACTCTCCCGATTTCGGTCGGGAGAGATTAGGGAGAATCCCATAAGTTAATTATTCTCTCAGGTGGAAAAATGAAAAAAACTAAATTTGATATCATCTCTACAATATTTTTAATTATTATGTTGCTTGTGGGACTATCCGTAATGGCTTATCCAACTTTCAGTGACTGGTGGAATAAAAATAAAGCAACTCACGTTATTTCCGATTACCAGAAGGCTGTTTCACAGCTTAACACAGAGGACTATCAGAAATACTTTCAGGAAGCTTATGATTATAACAAAAAACTTGCCGAGCTTTCAGATCCTTTTACGGATTATCCTGAAATAGAGGGCTATGACGATATTCTTGATATCACAGGTACAGGTATTCTCGGACATATTTCCATTCCCGCCATAAGAGTTGAACTTCCTGTTTATCATGGTACAAGCGAAGGTGTTCTTAATATTGCTGTCGGACATTTTGAAGGTTCATCTTTGCCTGTAGGCGGTTCAAGTACACATTCAGTACTTTCAGGGCACAGAGGACTGCCCTCCGCAAAGCTTTTCACAGACCTTGATAAAATAGTTGTCGGTGATTACTTTACCATAAATGTCCTCAATGAAGTTCTCACTTATGAAGTTGAGGAGATAAACATAGTAAATCCAAACGAATTGGATAAACTTATGATAGTTCCCGGTGGTGATAAAGTAACGCTTGTTACCTGTACTCCTTATGGTGTCAACACTCACAGACTTTTGATACGTTCCAAGCGAATTGCAACATTTGCTGAAAAAACTGCGGCTAAGGTTTCGTCAGATGCAGTTCAGGTTGATTCACTGATTTCAGTTCCGATTATTTCGATTCCATTGTTCCTCGGTCTTTTCCTTTTCTGGGGAATTACAGGCAGAAGAAAAAAAAGACGTGACAGAATAAACCAAAAATATCTGAAAGGATACAATTATAAATCAAGGTATAAATTTGTATAAGAAAGGCAGGGGAGAATATGTCGAAAAGAAAATCCAAAATAATTATAGCTTTGTTCTGTGCAGCGGCAGTAATTTCAACCATTACAGCACTGCTTTCATTAGAAGTATTTGCAGCTTCTGATAAGAAACTGACGCTTATATGTGTTACAGATGATGTTGCACTTGAAGGAATGAAGTGGAAAATCTACCGTGTTGGTGAACGAGAGGGAAACGAGTTTTCACTTACAGGAAATTTTGCAGGTTATTTCGTTGACCTGAAAGAGCTTTCGTCTGAAAATATAAGTGCGGCGGCACAGACACTTGAAAGTTATGTTGTTGCTGACAGGATATCCCCACTGGCTTCAGGAGAGATACAGTCCGATGGAAAACTTACTTTCAGCGGACTTGAAAGCGGTTTATATCTTGCTTTGGGAAGTATTGTTGAAGCTGCCCCATACTATTATCAGCCTTTACCGCTTCTGGTCGAGGTCGGGGACGATGCTTCTGTCAGCTGCAACGCTTATCCAAAAATCGGACGTGCCACACTAACAGATGAGGCTGGCTCATATACCGTAAAAAAAGTATGGATAGACAATGATAATTCATTTGAAGCACGCCCTGTTAACATAACAGTTGACATTTACAGAAACGGTGACTTTTTCAAGACAGTAACACTTGATGAATCAAACAACTGGCAGTATAGCTGGGAATGTGAAAGCAAGCTGTTTAGCTGGACTGTTATTGAAAGAGTTATCCCTACAGATTATGAAGTAAGAATTGAATATAATGAAACACAGTATCTTATTCGTAATCGTCATAAGAGCGTATCAAACTGGAGTGGAGATGAACAGACAACAACAACCAATCCAACTGGTGCGGTTGAAACTTCTTCAACTACGTCTGCGATAGTAACTACAAAAGGTGAAGTTACCGGAACTGATACATCACAGACAGGTTTATCAACAGGTCTGGTTACAGGAAGCGTATCATTTTCAGGAAATATCTCAACAAATACCAATAAAATAATCACCCCAACAATTACTTCAATAAACAATACAAGCGGTGGTAAACTTCCGCAGACAGGACAGCTTTGGTGGCCTGTAATACCGCTTGCATTCGGCGGAACGATAATGCTGGCTGTAGGATTCATGCTGAAGCCGAAGAAGGAAGAAAAATGAAGAAACAAATCTGGAAAATCATGGTAATATGCGGAACAACGCTGATTCTTTCAGCAGTATGTCTTTGCGTATACAATATAAATCAAAGCAACGAAGCTTTCAGCAAGTCACAGAATGTTCTTGCGGAACTTAAAAATAATATTCCGGATGAACCTCAGACTGCTGAATCTTCAACCGATATATTTTCACTTCCGTATACGGAAACAGGTGAAAATCCGGCTGATGACCTCTTTTCGCTTTATGAAAAAGAGTCTGATGCCGAAACCGAAACGGCTGAACCTATTTATATTGACGGACAGTATTATTGCGGTTACGTCAGTCTGCCTGTTCTGGGAATTGAACTCCCTGTAATGAGCGAATGGAGTTACCCGAATTTACAGGTTTCTCCGTGCCGATACAGCGGAATACCGGAAAATGACAGCTTTATTATTGCCGCACATAATTACAACAGTCATTTCGGAAGAATCAAGGAGCTATGTACAGGTGACGAGATAATCTTCACAGGTACTGACGGTGTGCACCATAAATATGAGGTGAATAATACCGAGCTTATAGACGGATATGATGTTGACAAAATGTTTGAGGGACAGAATGACGATTGGGATATGACACTTTTTACCTGTACTCTCAGCGGACAGAGCAGAGTGACAGTCAGAGCAGACAGAATAAACTGACAGCTTAGTAAAGACAATTTTACAAGACAGCTTTGAAAAACAAAATTTTGCGACAGTTTAGTGCAGACGGAATGAAAAGTCAGCTTAGTAAAGACAACAAAGATACGGGACAGCAAAGAAAGCAGCACTGTGTATTCAAAGGCGATATACACAGTGCTGTTTTTATGTGATGCTTACTATGGAATATTAAAGATTTTAAACGAATAGACTGACTAATGAAAGGAGCCGATACTATGAAAAAAATCAAGCGAAAAGTAATAAGCGGCGGAATATTGTCAGTCTGTGCTGTAATTGGTCTGCTTGCAATATCAAAACTTAACAGCGTTAATGAAAAAGGTGCTATACCTGCCGCACTTATTGAAACTGCCGACGAAACACCAATTATCATCATAGATGCAGGACATGGGGAATGATGTTAGGGCATTTCTAAAAAAACGTTTTGAGCAAGAAAAAAACAGAACGCTCAGGTTAATCCTGAGCGTCCTTTTCTATATTGTTAATAGTTCTCATTTCAGCCTTTGCCATATCACTTTTACAGAATATTCCTCTTATCAAACGATATGCCCAGCCGATTGGAAGGAGAATCTTATGCTTGTAGAAGAATGGAAACCAATATTTGTAATGTTCAAGAGGCGGAAATATTCTATGAAAAATAAAACCGAGTTTTGATGAACTGCCTGATTGGGATTTTATTTTCTCCATAGTATTCAAAGCTTTGTTTGAATTAGTACCGTAAGTTCCGGAACTTAAATAATATTCAAGCATTTTCTGCTCGTCCTCAGTAAGTTCGGGAAGCTCTGCTGATGAAAAAATTCTTAAAGAAAGTTTTCGTGATTTTTCCTCAAATTCAGCTATTTCGAGTTTTTTACATTCCTGTCTGATGTAATCCCAGTTCAGGGTATCAGAGAATTTTCTGACATATATATATACATCAACAAGTGAGCGAAGTCCTGTTCCGCCTTTTGAGAAATGCTTATATTCATGTGCAGTCATGAAGATATAGAAATCTTCCGGTGTAAAGTTATATTCATAGCTTTCAGATTTGGATGGTATAAGCTTTTCTTTTATATTTGTATAGTAGTTGTAAAAAGTATCTCCGTCATACACACCGAAAAGACTTCTGTGCATTTCAAAATTATAGCATGGTAATTTCAAGTAGCCGTAATCGTTTGCTACTTTACTGGAATGCATAGTATATCCTCTTTGAGTCATAAATTTATCAATATCGTTCATTTTTGATAAATCAACAAGAATATCATTGTCACACATCTGACGCATTCCGATTTTGGGGTAATAATTTTTCAGGTAGATACCTTTAAGCGGCATATACCATATCTCATTTTTTTTAAAAAATTCACAGAGATTTTTTCTTTCAACGTCAAGCAGTACGATGTTTCTTATTGCGAGATTTTTTTCTTTTTGGAAAGATGGATCGTTAATTCCGGCAGATTCAAGTGCATAGCAGACAAGAGCCGAAAGACTGTGAAATTTACAGACCTTCAGAAGCTTTTCCATATCTGTAGAATTGAATTTTTCAGTATCAGGCGTTATTCCGTGAATACCACAGGCAGCCAGATAGAGCATATCATAACCTGTTTTCAACATTTATATCATCACGTTCCAATATAAAAATTGCAGTATTTTGCAGTATTATAAGATTTCCTTAGCTTTTTCAAGAGCCGCTTCAATGGTCTTGTCCATATCGTAATACTTGTATTCGCCAAGTCTTCCGCCGAAGATGACTTTTTGTTCATTATCGGCAAGAGCTTTGTACTGTTCATAGAGAGATGAGTTTTTAGCGTCATTAACAGGGTAATATGGTTCATCTCCAAGCTTCCATTCGGAAGAATATTCTCTTGAAATAACAGTTTTAGGAAGGTCGTTGCCGTTTTCGTCCTTACCGAATTCAAACCATTTGTGTTCGATGATTCTTGTCCACGGAGTTTCTCTGTCAGTGTAGTTTACAGCGGCATTGCCCTGGAAGTTCGGCTTATCAAGAATTTCGTTTTCAAAGCGAACAGAACGGTATTCAAGAGTACCGAGTGAATAATTGAAAAATGCGTCGATAGGACCTGTGTAGACAACCTTTTCAGCAAGTTCATCAAGTTCGGCTTTCTTTTCGAGGTAGTCGGTATTGAGTCTAACTTCAATTCCGCTGAGAAGATTTTCGATAAGCTTAGTGTAGCCGCCAATCGGGATACCCTGATAGAGAGCGTTGAAGTAATTGTTATCAAAAGTAAGTCTTACAGGCAGACGCTTGATGATGAAGGCAGGGAGGTCTTTGCAGTCACGTCCCCACTGTTTTTCAGTGTAGCCCTTAACGAGCTTTTCGTAGATATCACGTCCAACGAGTGAGATAGCCTGTTCTTCAAGGTTTTGCGGTTCGCCGGTAATTTCCTTTTTCTGCTCCTCAATTTTTGCGGCAGCTTCTTCAGGAGTTACAACTCCCCACATCTTATTGAAGGTGTACATATTGAACGGCATTGAGAAAAGTTCGCCCTTATAGTTTGCAACAGGACTGTTTGTGAATCTGTTGAAGTCGATGAAAGAGGTGATGTAGTCCCAGACCTCTTTGTTATTGGTGTGGAAAATGTGCGCACCGTATTTGTGAACATTGATGCCCTCTATTTTTTCAGTGTAGATATTTCCGCCGATATTTGGTCTTTTGTCAATTACAAGAACGCTTTTTCCTGCCACTTTTGCCTGCTGAGAAAAAACTGCTCCGTAAAGACCTGAACCTACTACTAAATAATCATATTTACTCATTATTAATTTTCCTTTCTGTTTTTTCCTTAATGAAGGTAACGGGTTTAAAAACAATCTGATGAAGATTGATTTTTTTAAGAATTATTGAAATCAATATCGGCAATGCAGTACTGATAACAATATTGCATATTACATTTATAGCAAAATTATTGATGTGCAGTTTAGTAAGCACAACTCTGTTTCCGGCTGTGAATACACAGTGGATAACATATATTTCAAGGGAATATTTTCCAAGAAAACTGAAGAATTTTACATGGATATGTTTTTCATTTGAAAACAGTTTTTTGAAAATCCAGAATAGTAAGAGCGAAATACCAAATGCTATGAAGAAACTGCATACAGGCATTTTATTATATGCGTGTTTTCCGTGAAATTCGGTAAGACCGTCTTTGAAAATGACCATAATAACAACTGATATGGCAAAAGAAATGAATGCAAAAAATGAATTTGAAAGCCATTTGTATTTATCAGCACAAAGAAGTTCACCAATATAGAAGAAAGCAATTGAAAGACAAAAATGCTGAACAGAAAAATAATTACCGCTGCTTTCAGGAATTAATCCGCCGCAGCATGACAATATTACGCAAACAATAAGTGGAATATACATTGGAAGTTTTAATATTGCTTTTGAAGAAAAAATAATATAGAAGAACAAAAGAACGTAAAGATACCAGTAAGGCGTTATCGGTTTCATCCATATCAGAAGCAAGTCTGTAAATGCAATACTATTATTTGTGAAACGTCCGCATACTATTTTGAATAATCCAAATAGAATACTGAAAATGATATATATTGCAGTAACATTATATATTTGTGATTTCAGCGAAGGTTTTGTTGTATGGTCGTCTTTGAAATAAGCAACACGGAATACATATCCGCTTATAATAAAGAAAAGCGGCATGTGAAAAGAATAGATGAGATTATATACGGAACACATGAAAATACTATGTTCTGAATACATCCCTGCATTGATATATCCATCAAAAACATGACCGATTACAACAAGAAGAATTGCAAATCCTTTAAGGCAGTCAATATAACATAATCTTTTTTTCATACTAAATACACCGCTTAATGCCTATCAGTTTTCATATCTTCAATCATTATGTTAAACATATCAGAGAGGTCGATTTGTGGTGTCCAGCCAAGACTGCGTATTTTTTCTGTTGAGAGGTTCATTTTGAGAGTGGGGGCATAGCCGAATTTGGAAATGTCCTCATTTTCTTCAATGACAACGGAAATTTCTCCGCCTGCACATTTTTCTGCAACCATATTTGCCATTTCATAGATGGAGCAGTAAGTACCTTCGTTTGCGGCATTGTAAGCATTGCCGTTTTCGCCCTTTGTAAGAACTGTGAGGATAGCCGAAACAGCATCGAATAAATAGAGATAATTTCTTTTGGTTTCGCCCTTTGTTTTGAGGGTGATATTTCTTTTTTCAATAGCACATCTTGCAAATTCAGCAAAAACTCTGCCATCGTTGTATTCAACTCCGGGACCGAAAGTCTGAGTAAGTCTTACTGTTTTTACAGGAACACCGTATTCGCTGAAATATGATGTACATATATTTTCGCACATTCTCTTGCTTTCAGGATAACAGGAACGTACAGCCATTGTATCGAGGCTTGTTCCGTGGTTTTCGTAAATTTTCTCGTCTGTAAGCGGAGTGCCGTAAACCTCCATGCTTGAAAGGTAAACAAGGCTTTTAACGTTGTTTGCCTTTGCGAATTCGAGAATATTTGTTGTACCCTTTATAGCAGTGTTTATTGTTTCAACAGGCTGATTGACAAATGCTTTGCTTGAGGTCTGGCTTGCGGCGTGGATAATGTAGTCAACGCCCATATTTTCAGCTTCAAGTTCACATACATCCGATACCTTGAATTTAAGGCTTTCTGAGATATAGTCTGCAAAAACTCTTTCTGCCTTTTCACGGCTTCTTACAAGAGCGACAACTGTTATTTTTTTGTCTGTAGTTTTATTATATTCAAGTATGGATTTGATTATTGCTGAACCGACAAGTCCTGTTGCACCTGTTATCATAATGCATGAATCTTCAAGGGCAGAAAAGTCCATACTGCCGATAGCTTTTGTGGTTTCTGAAATATAATTACTCATTTGCAATTTCCTTTCATATCAGATATTTCAGTTTAAGTTTTCTGAGAAGTTCTGTAACAAGAATCGAAATTATTCCTGTAATAAGTATTCTTGATACAATTAAAATTAAAGAATAGGCATTATTTGTAAAAAGTTCAGATTTAAAATATGGAACAGCAAAACTTAGAATAACGTAGTTCCATGAATCTGAATAAAGGTACATTCCGAAAGAATCTTTTGCAAGCAGCTTGAAAGCTTTGTTTTCTGTGATGTTGGTATTTGTAAGAAGCAGACAGACGTTGTATGTCGTTGTCATTCCAAAGAAAGCAATCAGGACTTCGGATGTATTTTTTAATACGAAATTATCTTTGAAGAAGTGGGAATTCGTGTAATACAATCCTAAAAAGAGAGCTAAAGGAATAACAGTGCTGATGATATTTACTTTTTTATTATACTTTTCTCTTATTGGTTCAAACAGGAAACCTGTGTAGAACCAGAAAGAGTACATCATTATATAGCCGAAAAGCTGAATCGGAACTTTATTTCCGGCAATATAGACCAGAAATAATATGCCGTATTTTATTTTCCAGTCGATTTTCGGAAGTTTTTCAATTAAGAAAATAAACAGGAAAATGAAAAACAGTGAAAGAATGTACCAGAGATGCGTGTTGCCCTGAACAAGAATCTGTCCGATAAAAATGTCATTGAAAATGTTTTCAGATTCTGAGAAGTAACCTGAAGCAAATTTAAGAGGTGTGGAATAGAGCAGAGATACGGTCAGAAACGGGATAATCAGTCTTTTGAATTTTACGGCTGCAAGCGATTTGAAATTATTGTATTTGTCTTTTTGTGATGATTTATAGTACAAAGCACCGCTTAGTGCCATAAAAAGCGGCATATGAAAAGAATAGAGTAAACTTACCACTTTTCTGAAAAGTCTGTAAACCAAGCTGAAATTTTCAGCATATTCAGAATAGTTGAATCCGCCGTAATCACTTTCAATTTTAATATATCCGCAGTGACTTATGATAACCAGCAGTGTTACGATAACACGCAGAATATCATATTCAGGTATCTGCTTTTTTTTAACAATTTCAGTTTTACTCAACTTTCTTTTTTCCTTTCACTTTGTTTAAAAGCTGTGATAAGATATCTGAAACAAGTTTTTCTTTCATAATAAGCAGAGCAACGCCGTAAACAATGAAGAAACATGATGCAGATGCGGCAAGTTTGATAAAGCTTACAAGACGGACGTTCATTTCTTCAAAAGCACTTATATCAAACCATTTAACCCATATTGAAGCGGCAGTTGCCAGAATTGTTGCTATGATTATCTTGTAATATTTGATATCCTTGAAAGCGTGGTCAACTTCTTTTCGCAGGAACATATACTGTACTATCAGAACCACAAGTTCAGCGACAAGAGTACCGATAGCCGCACCTGTTGATTCCATTTGCGGAATGAGTATCGCATTCAGAACGAGGTCTGTGACAGCACCTGCGATTTCGGAATAAAGCACATATTTTTCACGGTTTGTAGGAACGAGTATCTGAATACCGAGAATATTGGTGATTCCGATAAAAATAAGAGTAGGCATGATAATCTGCATAGGTACAATAGCACCTTCATATTTATCGCCTGAAAGGAAGAAAATACCGTCCTTAGCGAAGATAGTGAAGTATACGGTAAGCGGAACAGAAAGAATGAATACGAAGTTGAGGGCTTTTTTGGTTATGCGTCTGAATTCTTCAACCTGACCGTTTTTAATGTAATATGAAGCTCTTGGAAGAAGAACTGTTCCGAGAGAGGTTACAATGCTGACGAGAATTGATTTGATTTTTACTGACGCACCGTAATATCCAACCTCAACATCACCAACATCACCTTTAATCATAAAGCCGAGCATGAGGGTGTCAAGGTGAGTGTAGATGGTGGTGGCACAAGCCATTGCAAAAAATACACCGACTGCTTTGAGGTGCTTGCGGAATTCATAGTTTCCGACAGGTTTAAGGTCGATGTACTTGCGAACATTGATAATGTTCATGATATTTGATGCACAGCCTGCGAAAATGGTGATACCGCCGTAAATAACGTAATCGCTTTTGGTGTGTATAAGTAAAAACATTGCAACGAGGGCGATAAACTTAAAAATTATGGAACGGATAGTAATATAAGTATACTGTTCAAGAGCCTTATATAACCATTCCATTCCTATTGCTGTGAGCAGAATATTAGCACTTACAATAATGTAAAGCAGTCTGTCATCCTGTAAACGAGGTATAAAAATCAGGCAGGCTGCAAGAACTATGTATGAAATCAAGCTCATAACAAGGTTGATGATGAGCAGTTCCTGTGCAGTTTTTGAAAGCTGTTTGCGGTCATTCCTTACCATAGCACAGGCTCGGATACCATAAGTTGGTATACCGAGCTGTGCGAACATAGTAAAGTAAGATATAAGTGAAACAGCGAAATTTACCTTTCCCGTACCTTCAGGAAGAAGTCTGTCTGAAACGTAGGAAAAGGAAATCAGCGGAAAAATGAACGACGACATTGTAAGTATCGCATTCATTATAAAATTTGTCTTTATTGATTTTTGTTTTGCCATAAATACACCTTATTTTTTAGCCTTATAAGTATTTTGGATAACCAAGATATAAATTACTATCCAGAAGAATATTATTTTCAGGAAAGAAGTAGTAAGTCCTTCATAGAATTTATTACTAAAGAAAGCAAATACTACGAAAGGAAACTCATACATATACAAAAGTCTGCTGAACGAAAAAGGCTTATTTATACTTTTTATCATTGATTCGTATATTACTTGTAATACAAAAGCCATGATTGAAGTAAGAATTACAACTCCCTTATATCCAAAGTCATATACAAAGGTATAAAACATTGTAAAAACGTTGCCCGAATTGTGACCATTAAAGCTCATAAACGGAAGGTCAAATTCATAAATAAGAGTTTTTATATCATGTTCTATTGCATAAGACTGAATTTGATAGTAAAAAGTTGTACATCCAAAAACTTTCGGCAGATTATGTGGTCTTTGCAAGAAGTAATCTAAATTTTTGATAGGGGCTCCAAGATAAATTGAAGCGTAAGTCCATGCAGAAACTTCGTGTTTCATATCTCGTCCAATGGCAGAACCAAGAAATTTAAATGAAAGTAATACTCCTATGCCTACAATGCCAAGAAAGAAAAAGTATCTTTTTTTGATAGGCTTTTTAACGAACTGCTTTTTTCGGCAAAGATAGATTGACGGAATAAGTGACATAATCATATAAGCTGCACCGCCTCGTGAACCTGTAATAAAGGTACTGCACAAAGCAGTGAAATAACAGCCAAGCAGAAGTAAATCAACCTTTTTTGTTTTGAATAATTTCATTATAAACATATTGCCCCAGATATATCCTCCTGCTTTGCAGAGATTATAAAGCAGAGCAAGTTTGCCAAGGCTTGTATTTTTGGTTGAAAATTTACTTAGTTCCGCATAAGCACCGAATGAACCGAGAATACTTCCGCCCATGCCGAAATGCCGTGCAATTTTGATTACTTTATAGGCGACAAGAACTATTACAGCAGAATTAAAAGCTAAAATAAGAAAAAGCTTGAATTGGCTTATTTCGATTTCGCCTTTTACTCGTGGCAGATAATTAAGTGAATATCCTGAAGATTTAATATGTACGTTGCTCATAATAAATTTTACAAAGTAACATACAACAGAGAAAAGCAAACAACCGCCGCAGATTACAAAATAGGTATTCCAATGTAAATTAGCGTCCCAGTATTCATACATGGTAATGAGGTCAGCCGAAGCAAGAGTAAAGGCAGTGCATAAAATGAATGATGGTGAACAAATACTTCTGTCAAAAAATATATAATTTAAAATTGCTTCTGTAAGCAATGTCAAAAAACAAAGAGTTAATACCATTAGCAGCAATCCTTAATCAGAGTCTTCAGGATTCCAGCCCGGCTTATAGACAGGGTGCAGACCTGTTTTATTTCTTGCTGCATCCTTATAGGCTGCATTGAGTTCTTTTCTGAGGACAGGCGGATTTTTTGAAAGGAATGAAGCTTCCTTTATATAACCCTTAATAAACTTGAGCAGATAATATCTGTAAGGGAAATTATATTTTCTCATAAGAAGGTCGTTACGTTTTTTGTAATATCTTCCCCAGTTTACAGCATTTTTATCAAAAGGCGGGGTATCGTGGTCGATACGGCTGTTTGTTACGCAGTAAATTTTTCCTGCCTTTGAAAGTCTGATAGAATGTTCCTGGTCATCGCAGTAGATGAAAAATTCTTTTCTGTCAAAACCAACTTTTTCAAGGGCTGATTTTTTTATCATAGAACCAACGTAAGAGAAAACTTCAACACGAAAAGCTTCTGCTTTATATTCGTGAAGTTCTGTTGTATCAATTTTGCATTTCAGCTTTGAGAGATGAAGGTGATTTCTATGCTGTCTGTGGATTTCGCCCTGATTATAGACTGTTGAGCAGAGTGCAACGATTTTTTTCTTTTCGTCTGCGGACTGCTTTTCATAGAATTTCATAAGATTTTCAATGCAGTCTTCTCTTGGATAAGCGTCATCATCTGAAAGCCATACCCATTCAGCATTAAGCTTGACAGCTTCTTCCATTCCCTTATAAAAGCCGCCTGCACCGCCTGTATTTTTACTTAAATAGCAAGCGTGTTTTTTATACGGCTTTTTTTCTTCCTTCCACTGTTTAAGAAATTCGGGAGTACCGTCATTGCTGTTGTTATCAACAACGAGGATATAATCAGGTGAAAAAGTCTGCTTATCATATTTTTCAAGAGCAATTTTCAGTTTATCAAGGCGGTTATAAGTAACCAATACAATTCCAACGCCCATATTTTACCTCACATTAACTGTCTGTTTTCTTTTTCATCATAAATGGCTCTGAAAGTATAGAAATCTTCAGGAGTAGTGATTTTTATATTTTCGTAGCTGCCTTTTACGGTATAAATTTTCTTGCCGTAATATCTCATAAGGGTGCAGGAATCTATCATATTCGTCTGACCTTCAGCGATTGCTTTTTCCTGCATATTGAGTATTTCGTCAAGGAAGAAGCTCTGAGGAGCTTTGGCGATAACGGAATTATTTCTTGGAACAACGTCGCCGATAGCTGAATCTTCTTCAACGAGAACGATAGTTTCCTTTGCCGGAGCGCAGGTTACAGCAGAACCGTTTTTCTTAACAGATTCGATATTATCAGTGATAGTCTGTTCATTGATAAGCGGTCTTACTCCGTCGTGGATGAGAACTATGTTATCGTTTCTGCCGTAGAGTTCTGCGGCTGTTTTCAGACCGTTGTATATTGACATCTGACCTGTTTCGCCGCCCGGAACTATTTTTCCTATTTTGTCTAGTCTGTATCTGTATTTCATTTCTTCCATGTAGTCGATCCAGTCTTTGATGCAGACAACAACGATACCGTCGATATCGGGGTGATTTTCAAAAATTTCGATCGTATGAACAATTATGGGTTTTCCGTGTACCATAAGGAACTGTTTTGGTCTGTCCTTGGCGTTCATTCTTGTACCGCTTCCGCCGGCGAAGATAACTGCAATATTCATTTACTTCTCCTTTTAATTTCTTTAATAATTAACTCACAAACCTTCTTTGTTGCATTGCCTTTTTCAAATGAACCAAGCGATTTATGATGTTCTTCCATATTTGATTTATGAATCTGTGCATCATAATTTTTCACAGTGTCACAGAGTATATCGTTTGATATACACATAGGGAATCCCCATGTATGAATATCTTCATCGAAGCCTCTTGCTTCCTCATATTCTTTAAGGTCAGGTGTATAGAGAAGGCAAGGCTTATATGTGAAAGAAAAATCCCAGATAGAGGATGAATAATCAGAAATAAGCATATCTGAAATTAAAAGCAGATTCTGCATATCATAATAATTGCTCACATCTTTATCGAAGTTACCCGAAGAATTTTTGGAATTATAGTGGTGACCTCTGTAAAGGACAGTAACATTTTTCCCTGTTTTTTCAGAGATAATACTTTTCAGTTTCTGACAGTTGAGTTCTTCAAAGGAATCGCTCATCATGTTTTCTCTGTATGTAGGGGCATACAAAACAACATATTCGCTGTCAGAAATATTAAGACTTTTTCTGATTATGGAAGCAGCTGATTTATTCTTTTTGAAGAAAATATCATTTCTCGGCATTCCGACGGGAAGAATATGTCCTTTATATTTATTTTGTTCTCTGATAACCTTATCTGAAAAATATTTGCTGCTTGAGATATAGTATGTGGCTCTGTTGATTTCCTCTATCATTCTTCTGCTTCGGAAATCTGAATTTTCCTTTATTTCAGTGCCGGCAGTTTTATAACAGCCGCCGCCGTGCCATGTCTGGATAAGAACCTGATTTTTTCTTACAGGCATATCGTATGGAATTTTCCAGTTATAGATAACACATCCCGAAGTTATCATGTAGTAATAGTGTTTAAATGAACGATATCTGCATTTTATGGTTTTTTTGTTATTAAGTAATTTGGGTTTATCTTCAAAATCCTTGAAAGCCCATACAAATTCAAGGTCATCGGTATTACGCAGAAGATATTCATAAATTGCTCTCGGATTACAGGAATACTGTTTACCGAGGAAACTGTCAAACATGATACGCTTTGGGTTTTTAGGGATAAAAACTGATAAAGTTTTCCATAAAAAGCAGTTCACAGAACCTGCTGCATATTTTGCCCTGTCTTTTATGTTATTCATTTATACACCACTCTTTATTTGATTTTGAATTCAAGCAGAACGTGTTTTTCACGGGAGCCTTCTTTGGGGATAGTCATGTAGTCGCCGTACATATGTGTAAGATATTTGTCATATTCTTTCGGGATTCTCCATTTATTGCCTTCAAACTCCATAAATACGGACTTGCAGAAATCCTTTCTCCTGTACATTTCACGGAAGAAATGGTTTCTTCCGGTTGGAACGGTAACAAGTTTGGTTGAGGAGTCTTTGCATTTGGAGTTCCATTTCGTATAAAGTTTAGTCCATTTTCTTAGAGACATAAAGCTGAGGAGTCTGCCGATGAAGATTTTTGTTTTGAAAACTTTGAGGGTATCAGCGTCATCAGTGAGAGAGGTGAGATATTTTCTGTCACGGTAAAATCTTCTGCATGAAACGGCTAATCCGAAGAACAGGCTTCCATATCCGTGTATTTTTCTTCTTAAAGGATTATCGTAGGTATTTTCAATAATGGCGATGTCAATATATATGCCGCATTCTTCTCTGACAGCATCGAGTATTCCACGGCAGACTGTGCCTTTTTTTCTTATCTGAATGAAAGGAATGCAGAATTTTTCAGCAGAATCATCGCAGTGTATCCAGTATTTTTTTCCGTATTTTTTTCTGAATGCTTTAAGGAAGCGGCTGACATCCTTGCGTTCCATATCAATATCCATATCGTCGTCCCAGGGGATAAAACCGTGGTGACGCACAGCACCGAGAGCCGAGCCGCCGGTGAGGTGATAAGATACATTATTTTCCTCGCAGACCTCAATAACATCGGAGGCGATACCGAGGATACATTTTTTTAACTGACTGAGTTTTTCGTCATCAAGTTCGATAAGGTTTTCAGAACCGTTTTTAAGGTTCTTGAAAACTGAGGTTGTTTCCAATTTCATACGTTATACTCCGCTTCTTAAAAGCTTCCGTTATATTTTTTCTTAAAGAATTTCGCTTTAATAAACGAAATCACCTTACGTTTCATGTCAATTTTTTCCATGTAAATGCATGGAATCTCCCTGATGTCATCCATTTTTACAGAACCCGATCTGATTTGCTGATCAAGCCATACGTTGAAGATTATCTCGCTTACTCTGCCGTAAAATCTGCCCTGGAAGAAGGAGAGGTCTTTTGAGGTATTGCCGATTCTTTTTTCAAGTTCAAAGAGGATATCAAAAAGCCACTGGCAATAGCTGCTGAAAAGCTCCTTTTTCATAATCATCATATTGAACATATAACCGAAAGTCTGATTGTAAATTTTATTACAGGAAGGAAGATATTCGGGATATTTTTCAGAGATGATTTTTTTGGCTGCATCGAGATGTTCGGCATAGTGGGTGTGTGCGTAATGAGAGTAGAGGGTTTCAATATAGTATTTTCTTTTTTTCGGAACAAAGATTTTATATTTTCTTGTTAAAGGAGCAAGTTCCTTGTAAGTGAGGACGTTGCCGAATGGGTTTTTAGACTTTTTCTTCATGGAAAAGTGTCTTCTGTAGTGAGCAAGTCCGATATATTCCGAATCAAGATTTTTCCATGCCCAGTAAAGACCTGTAAGTTCGCAGTAAGAAGGATTTTTCAGCGAAATATTATCGCCTGAATTATCTTTGACATAGCCGAGGTCAAGCACTTTTCCGTTTTTATCGGTTTTACCTTCCGCACCAACATGAACAGGCATATACATACTGTCAGAGGGCATACGGTATTTTTTATGAGTTGCAATAATAATCGTAACTTTATTACTCATTTTTCAACCTACCTAACTATTACTTTCCTCAATAAATCTAAATATCTGTATTATTGGGAAATACTGATAAACTGTCGGATGTACAGATAGCCGTGAAAACGCCGCAAATACGCAAAATGCCGTCAGTACACAGAAAGACAGCGGACTTTGTGCGGAGCGATTTTTACACAGGATATGTGAAACTGACAGAAAAAACGTGTTCCATTCCCTGATTAAAAAAATAAGAGATTCGTGGCATAAGCTGATAATATCTGAACAGCTTTGCCTTTATATTTCATACCTATCTATTATAGCATACATGTATTGCGTTGTCAATATGCATTACCGCATAAAAACTTAGAGAAATAGCCGAAAAGAAATGTTTGCTCATGAATATATTTCACAAAGCATTATACTTATTTCACAAAAACGGAATACGGGTTATTTTTAAAACGGTCAAAAGCACTTAATGCAGATTAAAATATTATCTTAAAAAATGTCATTTTGTTTGATTTCAAGGCAAAACAGCCGCTTTTTTTCTTGCTTTTTGACGGTTGAATAAAAAATCCATATAGTGCATATTATTCAACGAAAGGGAGGGATACCGTGAGTATTGAGATTTATGTCGTAAATGAGTTTAAAAGCGAAAGTATTGAAAAACGTGAGGAAAACACAACGAAAATAATTGAGAAAATCATGAATGAATATGTAAAAAAATGTGAATACAGCAAAGAAATATGCAAAGGAGGCTTGGAAACAGATGAATGTGGGGATATACTGCCGTTTGTCAATAGAGGACAGGAATAAACTGAAAAATGATGACAGCCGGAGCATACAGAATCAGAAGCTTATGCTTTGTGATTACTGCCGTGAACGAAACTGGGATATTTTTGACATTTACTGCGATGACGGATACAGCGGTACTGACCGTTCCAGACCTGAATTTAACCGTCTGCTTGATGACTGCGAAAACGGCTGTATAGATGTGGTGCTGTGCAAAGACCAGTCAAGATTTTCGAGAGATGTTGTCGTTATTGAACAGTTTATCAATGACAGATTTATTGAATGGGGGGTACGTTTCATAGGAGTATCGGACAATTCCGATACAGAAAGCGAAATGTATGGTGCGATGAGGCTTTTTACAAGTGCCTACAATGAAATGTATGTCAGGGACATCTCCTGCAAGATACGCAGGACACTTGCTTACAAGCGTGAACACGGGCAGTTTGTAGGCTCGTTTGCACCGTATGGATACCGTATAGACTCGGCTGACAGACATCATCTTGTTATTGATGGTGAAGCGGCTGAAAATGTACGGCGTATATTTGAAATATACATACAGGGCGGCAGTTACAGGAAAATTGTGGAGGAACTTAATTCAAACGGTATACCAAGTCCGTCTGCTTATAAAAAAATGTGCGGAGTGAAATATGTTAATTGCAACGCAGAAAACGGTACTTCTTTCGGCTTGTGGACACAGTCAACTGTTGCGGCAATACTGCGGAATGAGGTCTATACGGGAACTCTTGTTCAGGGAAAATCCCATCATATCAGCTATAAAAACAAAAAACGCAAAAAGGTATGTGAAAGCGGCTGGATTCGTACCTTAAATGCACATGAAGCAATTATTGATGCTGAAACGTGGGAATATGCACGGAAAAGACTTGAATGTCATGCAAGGACAAGCCGTATTTCAAAGGAGATACCTCCGCTTTCGGGAAAGGTAAAGTGTGCGGTCTGCGGACGTTCAATGAACAGAAATGTGTATTACAACAAGGATAAGACAGTTCAGTATTACGGACTTCAGTGTGCCGATTACAAAAAGGGGACTATGAAATGTATGAACCATAGAACTTTAAGCGGACGTGTTCTTGAAAAGGCTGTTACAGATGAACTGAACAAAATTGCCGAACTGTACTGCCGGAAAGATAAACTGGAACTGAATAATGCGGATGGAATCAATATACAAAGCTTTGAACAAAAACTTGGGAATCTGAAACAGCAGCTGCAGATAGCTGAAAAAAGACTGGAAAAAATGTATTTTGACAAGCTTGACGGAAAAATTACAGAAGATGAATATATAAAATTCCGTGAGAAAGTAAATGCTGAAAAACATGGAATATCCGTAAAAATAGCTGAAATCGGACGGTACAGTGCTGAAAATGATGAAAAGCCTGATTTTGAAAAGCTGAAGGAAAAGTTTACTCATTTTTCTTCTCTGAACCGACGTATCTGCGATGAATTTGTTGATTGCATTGAAGTAGGTGAGGTCGATGGAAACGGCAGACGCAAACTTAAAATACACTGGAAAATTTAAGGCAGTTATGTTTTTCGTGATTCGCCGCACGGCGGCTTTGACGGCGGATGTACTTCTGCGGAAGGCGTTCCCGAAAAGGGCATAAACCTCAATATACTGCTGAAACTTCGTGATATGCTGGAAACGTGCGGATATAAGGTCGAGGTCACGAGGGACAGCGATATATCTATTCATGACAAAGGAATAGAAGGTATCGCTGCACAGAAAAGCTCCGATATGGATAACAGACTTGCGGTTTTCAACAGCTGTGACAATGCGGTGTGCATATCCATACATCAGAATCAGTACACAGAACCCAGATACAAGGGGGCTCAGATGTTCTATTCTTCAACGGACAGCAGAAGCGAACAGCTTGCACGTTCAATACAGAACAGCTTTTCTGCTATGCTTCAGCCGGATAATAAGCGTGAGATAAAAAACTGCGGCAAGGAACTTTTTCTTTGCTATTTCAGCGAAAATCCGACGGTTATGGTCGAGTGCGGATTCATGTCAAATCCCGACGAGGCGGCACTTCTGAATTCGGAGGAATATCAGGGAAAAGTCGCTTTTACCATATTTGCAGGGCTGAACGACTATTTCAGCAATGTTAAAAAATTAAATCGCCGTTAAGCATATAGCACTGCTGTTAACTGTTTCAAAATCAGTGCTTTGTGATATTATACAAAAAATGAAAATTTGATGAAATCCATATAAAAATCCTTGACAATACATGGAGTTTAATATATAATAAAATGGTAACGTAAAGGGGTTACGTTGCATGAAAATCAAATTTTTTTTACATGAAACAGGAGGATTAATAAAAATGGGCGTATTTCACAGATTAAGCGACCTTCTCAAGTCAAACGTTAATGACCTTATCGACAAAGCTGAAGATCCGGAGAAAATGGTAAAACAAGTCATCATAGATATGCAGGCTGAGCTTACTAAGGCTACTCAGAATTACGGTAAGGCTAAGGCAAGCGAACGTCTTGCTGAAAAGAAGTATCTTGATGCTAAGAAGGTTTCAGACAGCTGGGAAGCTAAGGCTAAAACTGCTCTCGCAAGCGGCAATCAGGATCTTGCTAAACAGGCTCTTGCTAAGAAGGTTAAGGCTGATGAAGATGTTGCCAGCTATAAAGAAATGTATGATTCAATCTCTGACCAGACCGAGGCTATCGGTAATCAGGTAGAGGTTCTCAAGGCTAAGCTCGACGAGGCTAAGAGCCGTCAGTCAATGCTTATTGCTCGTTCACAGATGGCTGATACTCAGAAGAATCTTGCTAAGACTACAGGCGGTTTCAACGGTTCTTCTGCTCTTGAAACATTCAACAGAATGGAAGAAAAGATTGAGCGTAAGGAAGCTGAAGCTTCTGCTTTCACTGAAATCGCTGCAAGCGGTACAGATGAAGAACTTGATGATTCTTTCGCTAAGATTGAACAGGACAACAAGGTTGATTCCGAACTTTCAAGACTTCTCGCTGAAATGAACGGCGGTTCTGCTGAATAGTAAAATTATTCTGAAGGATTTGAACTCATGAAAAATGTGAAAAAGTTTTCGGAAACACGGTCGGTTAAAGGCTCATTGCTTTTGGCTGCTGTTATCCTTACAATTATATCATCTGCTGTATATTTTATTTCTAAGCGAAATAAGAGACTGTACATTGAAAAATGGCAGGATTATGATGAATGCGGTATTTGAAACTTTTTCAGATGAGTGAGAAATTTATAATCTAACATATTTATTAATAAATCCAATGGCTCAGGCTGTTGGATTTATTTTTTGCCATAGTCAATACCGCACAAAACAAGTATGATGATTTTGTTAATTGTTGCTTGTATAATTTCACAAATACTATGGACTTTTTGGCAATTGTGTGGTATAATATTATTAGGTTATTATGTCAATAATGTGTTTGTACACAAAGAATAAGAGGTGTTATTATGAAAATGATGTTTATTGGTGCGGCTCATGAGGTAACAGGAAGCTGTACCTATATAGAAGCCTGCGGAAAAAAGTTTTTGGTTGATTTCGGTATGGAACAGGGTGAAGATTCATTTGAAAATGTCCAGATACCAGTCGCACCGTCAGATATCGACTTCGTTCTGCTAACCCATGCCCACATCGACCATTCAGGTTTGCTTCCGCTTCTCTATGCAGGCGGTTTTGCAGGAGAAATCCATGCTACAGAGGCAACTTCAAACCTTTGCAGTATTATGCTCCGTGACAGTGCACATATTCAGGAATTTGAAGCCGAATGGAAAAACCGTAAGGGAAAAAGACGTGGCGATGAAGAATTTGAACCGCTTTATACTATGAATGATGCCCTCGGTGCTGTCGAACTTTTTGTAAAACACCGCTATGATGTGCCGGAGGAGATATGCGAAGGAATAACGGTTTCTTTCCGTGATGCAGGACACCTTCTCGGTTCGTCAAGCGTTATCGTTACACTTACTGAAAACGGTATTACCAGAAAAATCGTATTTTCAGGAGATATCGGAAATATAAACCAGCCGCTTATCCGTGATCCGCAGTATATCGCTGAGGCGGATTACGTTGTTATGGAATCTACCTACGGCAACCGAATTCATGAACGTCCGACAGACTATGTTACTGCTCTTGCTAAGGTTCTTCAGGAAACATTTGACAGAGGAGGAAGCGTTATTATTCCTTCGTTTGCTGTCGGCAGAACTCAGGAAATGCTCTATTTCCTGCGCCGCATTAAAGATGAGGGACTTGTCAGCGGTCATGATGGCTTCCCTGTTTACGTTGACAGTCCGCTTGCAAATGAAGCTACCGATATTTTCATCATAAACCGTGAAAGCTGTTATGACGAGGAAGCTTTGAAATACGTTCATCAGGGTATAAATCCTATTGCTTTTACTGACCTTATAAGAACCGTTTCAAGCGATGATTCCCGTGCAATAAACAGCGATACTCGCCCGAAGGTCATCATATCGGCAAGCGGTATGTGCGAGGCAGGACGTATCAAACATCACCTCAAACATAACCTCTGGATAAAGGAAAATACCATTCTTTTCGTCGGATATCAGGCGACCAATACATTGGGCAGAAGTCTTGTTGAGGGAGCAAAAAAGGTAAAGCTTTTCGGCGAAACAGTTCAGGTTGCCGCACACATCCTTCAGCTTCCTGGTGTAAGCGGTCATGCAGATGCAAACGGACTTTTTGAATGGGCAAAGGCTGTAAAGGGTGTAAAAAAGTATTTCATCAACCACGGCGATGCGGATTCTGCGGAAACTTTTGGTCAGACACTCCGTGACCAACTCAGTGCTGACGTTTATGTACCTTACAGCGGTGCAGAATTTGATATTGCAGAGGGTGTCGTTACGGTTGACGCTGAACCAAAGCCTGTTCCCAAAAAGAAAAATACAGCAAATTTCAGTCCTGTCTACTCAGAACTTGTCATGGCATCGGAACGTCTTGCCGGCCTTATCCGCAATTCCGACGGACGTACAAATGCCGATATGCGTAAACTTACCGAAGAACTCAATAAATTGTATGAAAGCTTTAAGCTGTGATTTATTCAATACCGCACATTTTTGTGCGGTATTATTGCTCCACCAACTAAATCCTGAATTTTTCAGCTTGTCCTGAAGAAGAAATTCTGCGTCAGAAAACCTTGAAATACGTTAGTATTCCTGCGGTTTTCTTGCTTGACTTTCTCCTTCATTACTTTAAAGATTTAATTGGCGGAGCAATATTTTTTTCTGCTGATTGGCATTTTATACATAAATCGTGATGTAAACTGTTCCAAAAATATAAGACGGATTTTGTAGAAAATGATTGACAAAATCTGCAGGACGTGCTATAATATTAAAGTATCGTGTGCAAATACGATAAATTATCCTTGCCCTCAGTTGGTTGCAGGGCAGAATCCAGAAGGAGGTGTGCTAAATGGCAAAGGTATCCGCTAAGTATGAAGTAATGGTTGTTTTCAGCCTCAAGAACGGTGAAGAACCTATGAAGGCTCTTATTCAGAAGTTCAAGGAGAGAATCGAGCGTCACGCTGAAGCTGTTGAAGTCAACGAGGATTGGGGTAAGCGTAAGCTTGCATATCCTATCAACGACGAGACAGAGGGCTACTATGTAATCTATACATTCCAGTCACAGCCTGATTACCCTGCTGATCTTACAAGACGTCTTAACATCGCTGACGGTGTTCTTCGTTCAATTGTTACAGTTATCGACTAATTTACTTCGTTATTTAAGGAGGCGGTCAGATGAATAAGGTTATTTTAATGGGCAGACTTACTGCTGATCCTGAATTAAGACAAACTCAGGGCGGCATTTCTTCATGCAGATTTACAGTTGCTGTCAACAGAAATTTCGTCGATAAGGCATCAGGCGAAAGACAGGCTGATTTCATCACCTGTGTGGCATGGAGACAGACTGTTGAATTTGTTTCACGCTATTTCAATAAGGGCAGTATGATAATGGTTGAGGGCAATCTCAGAACGGGAAGCTATCAGGACAGAAATCATCAGGATGTAACCCACTATACAACAGAAGTTTTTGTTGATAATGTTGAGTTTACAGGCTCTAAAAGAGAAAGCAGCGGAAATGGTGACTACCAGAATAACGGCGGTTATCAGGGCGGTAATAATTATTCAGCCCCTCAGCAGAATAATTACAATAACTATCAGGCTCCTCCGCAGCAGACAGCTCCTCCACAGGTGCAGGCTGCTCCAAATAATGAAAGTATGTCTTACGGTAATCTGAGCGATTTCGAGGAAATACTCAGTGACGGAGATGTTCCGTTCTAAGAAAATCTGATTCTATCATTACGAAAGGAGAATTGTCATGGAAAAGGAAAGAAATTCACGTCCCTCAAAGAAGCCACGCAAGAAGGTTTGTATGTTCTGTGCTGACAGAATTGAGAGAATTGATTATAAAGATCTTGCAAAGCTCAGAAAGTGCATGACTGAAAGAGCTAAGATTCTTCCAAGACGTGTAACTGGTACTTGTGCTTTCCATCAGCGTGAGCTTACAGTTGCTATAAAGAGAGCAAGACACATCGCTCTGCTTCCTTATGTCAGCGACTAATAAATTCAGGGAGGTTTTATGCCTCCCTTTTTGTTTATTTAAGGCAACACCGCACAAAGATTGTGCGGCAGAAACACAGCCGGATTTTTCGTCAGATTGCATAGAAATTTCGCAGGCATACTGTTGTATGGCAAGGAATTTCTGTGTAATATGACGGGAAATATGCAAGTTTATGACGTACAAAGTCGTCAGACGTGCTTTGTGCGGTGTTGCCTTAAGTTGTGTTGCCTCAAGTCTGTTTGCCAGCGGTATATGTAACAGAAAGCCCCGAAAGGCTCTCTGTACGGCATCTGTTTGTTAATGGTTTAGTGGTCTGAACGCTGATATGCAAGTGCCTCGTCCTTTTTGAAAAGGAGAGAAATGCACCATACAGCTGATATTGCCACAAGAATATAAATCGTTCTTGCAAGTATAGTGTCAGCACCGCCGAAAAGCCATGCTACCAGATCAAGTTCAAATATTCCGACTAAACCCCAGTTTATTCCTCCTACAATAAGAAGAATAAGTGCAATTTTATCCCACATTAATGAAACACCTCTTTGTTTGGGGTTGTTGACGCAGAAAGGCGATATCTTACAAAGCAAGTGTACGTTGTGAAACTGAACTTTGTTTCTGCCTTGAGCGTCTGAAGATATTATGGCAGAAGAAACGATAAATATTCATGCGGAAAAAATTGCAATAAAAAAAGCCGCCGAAGCAGCCTTTTCGTTTTATGTTTACTTTTCGATGAATTTTTCGATTTCCTTAAAGAACTCATCGGCATCATCTGTATGAGCGTGAAGTTCGATAGGCTTGGAAAGGTCGAGGCTGAAAATTCCCATAATGGATTTAGCATCGACAGCATATCTGCCGGAAACCAGGTCAATGTCAAACTTGTATTTCATTACAATGTTGACAAATTCCTTTACGTCATTGATAGCCTGAAGGTTGACTGTTGTTTTTGTCATGCTTACTACCTCCGATTCAAATGTTTTGTTTTTTTCTTTGCTTTTTTCTTGTTTTGCTTTTTTTCTTGTTTATTTCTTTTCTCTGCGGCTTTTCCCTTCCGCAACTATATAATAGCACTTATAAAGCCCGATGTCAAGCCATTTATGAGATTTTCGTCAATTTGATATAAATGGAAAGGCGTGGAAGATGACTTTTTATGTATAGCGGATAGTTGTGAGAAATGCATAATTGATACGAGAAGTTTTTGTGCAGTATTAACATGACGAATCTGAGGAATTCTTGTGATAATAAGGTGAAATATGTATAAAGTATATTTTATAACATTCGGGTGCAAGGTCAATCACTACGAAACCGAATGTATGAAGTCAATTTTTCGTGAAAAAAACTTTGAAATTCTTTCGGAAATGACAGGTGCAGATGTAATTGTGATAAATTCCTGTACGGTTACTTCATCAGGTGACAGCCGTGTTCTTGCCGCACTCCGCAAGGCAAGAGCCGCACTTCCGAATGCTGTTATCGCCCTAACAGGCTGTTATCCGCAGGCAAACAGTGAGGAAGCCTCAAAAATAACGGAAGCTGATATAATTGCCGGTACTAAATCAAGAGGACAAATTGCCGAACTTGTTGAAAACTGCCTGAAAAACAGAGGAAGAACAGTTCTGCTTTCGGCTTATTCTAACGATGAGCCTTTTGAACCGTTGAAATGTTCACGATTTGACGATAATACAAGGGCATTTGTCAAAATTCAGGATGGCTGCAATCAGTTTTGTTCATACTGCATGATACCGTTCGCAAGAGGACGCTGCCGTTCAAAATCGCCTGACGATATCCGTGAGGAAATAGCCGAAATTGCAGAAAGCGGCAAAAAGGAGATAGTTCTTTCAGGAATCAATCTTGCATTTTACGGACGTGAATTTGGAATCGACCTTGCTGATGCCGCAGAAATATGTGCAGAAACCAAAGGTATCGAGCGTATCAGACTTGGTTCTCTTGAACCTGAAATGATGTCTGATTCACTTCTTGAACGTCTTGCTGCTATTCCGCAGTTTTGTCCGCAGTTCCACCTTTCACTTCAAAGCGGCTGTGACAGGACTCTTAAAGCCATGAACCGAAAATACACATCTTCGGAATATCTTGAACTGACAGAACGTATCCGCAGAATTTTTCCTGATCGTTCCTTCACAACAGACGTTATGGTGGGATTTCCGCAGGAAACTGATGAGGATTTCCGTGAATCACTGGAATTTGTCAGAAAAATAGGATTTTCCAAAGTCCACGTTTTCCGCTATTCACGCCGCAGAGGTACTAAAGCCGACAAAATGACAGGTCAGATACCAGAAAGCGTAAAATCGGAAAGATGGCACAAAATGACAGAAGTTGCTGCTGAGTGCCGTGAAAAGTACCTCGCTTCGCTTGTCGGAAAAACTGTTCCTGTACTCTTTGAACGTGAAAATGAGGACGATTTTCACCACGGTTATGCTCCCGATTACACTTTAATAAAAATTTCTCGGAAAAATTCAAAAAAAAGTTTGCGTAATCGGATTTTTTGTGTTACAATAATAGAGTACAGTTCAGAAAACTGTTTCGGCAGTATTAATGATGAAGTGTAATGAAAAATGTCGTTTATTTCAGTAATATATTTACTGTTAAATTACCGGCATTAATTGGAAGGAGATTTTTATGTCCGTATTCAGAATTTATGTTGAAAAGAAACCCGAATATGCTGTTGAGGCTCAGTCTGTTTTAAGCGATATCAGAACCGCACTCAGATATGAGGTGGAGAGCGTCAGAATACTCAACAGATATGATGCTGACAAACTCAGTTCAGAGGACTTTGAAGCCGCAGTCAATACTGTTTTTTCAGAGCCTGCCGTTGATAAGGTTTACCGTGAAATGCCGCCTACAGGCGAAAATGAGAGAGTTTTTGCTGTTGAATTTCTCCCGGGTCAGTTTGACCAGAGAGCTGACAGCTGTGAACAGTGTATCCAGATTCTCCGTCAGGGCGAACGCTGCCGTGTGAGAAATGCAAGAGTCTACATCATTAAAGGGCTTATTTCCGACGAGGAATTTGATAGGATAAAGTCATACATAATCAACCCTGTCGAGAGCCGTGAAGCTTCACTCGAAACTGTTAAAACTCTCGATACAAACTATGAGATCCCTACCACAGTTGAAGTTCTTGAAGGCTTTACACAGCTTAATGCTCACGGACTTCACGCTTTTATAGAAAAATTCGGTCTTGCTATGGACTATGATGATATCTGCTTCTGTCAGGATTATTTCCGCAATGAGGAAAGACGTGATCCTACTGTTACCGAGATACGCATGATAGATACATATTGGTCAGACCACTGCCGTCACACCACCTTCCTTACAAATGTTGACAAGGTTGAGATAGCTGCCCCTTATATCAAGGAAACTTACGATATGTATCTGAATGTCAGAGAAGAACTTGGCAGAACAGAAAAGCCGATCACTCTTATGGATATCGGTACTCTTGCTGCTAAGAAGCTTAAAGCTGACGGACTTCTTCCTGACCTCGATGAGAGTGAGGAAATTAACGCTTGCTCCGTAAAGATCAAGGTCGATATCGACGGCGAACTTGAGGACTGGATTCTCATGTTCAAGAACGAAACTCACAACCATCCGACTGAAATTGAACCTTTCGGCGGTGCTGCAACCTGTCTTGGCGGTGCTATTCGTGATCCGCTTTCAGGACGTTCTTATGTATATCAGGCTATGCGTGTAACAGGTGCGGCAAATCCGCTTGTTCCTGTTGAAGATACTATCGCAGGCAAACTTCCGCAGAGAAAGATCACTGTCGGTGCTGCTAACGGATACAGCTCATACGGCAACCAGATAGGTCTTGCTACAGGTCATGTTGCTGAAGTATACCATCCGGGCTACGTTGCAAAGCGTATGGAGATAGGTGCGGTTCTCGGTGCAGCTCCTGCATCAAATATCCGCCGTGAAGCACCTGTTGCAGGTGACGTTGTTATACTCCTCGGCGGAAAAACAGGACGTGACGGCTGCGGCGGTGCTACAGGTTCTTCAAAATCACACACACTTGAATCACTTGAATCATGCGGTGCTGAGGTTCAGAAGGGTAATCCGCCTGAGGAAAGAAAACTCCAGCGTCTTTTCCGTAATCCTGAGGTCACAAAGCTTATCAAACGCTGCAACGATTTCGGTGCAGGCGGTGTTTCTGTTGCTATCGGTGAGCTTACAGACGGTCTTGTTATCAACCTCAATGCCGTTCCAAAGAAGTACGACGGTCTTGACGGTACTGAAATAGCTATTTCCGAATCACAGGAAAGAATGGCTGTAGTTATTGCTCCTTATGATGTTAAGAAGTTCATGGAGGAGGCTGCAAAGGAAAACCTCGAAGCTACCCTCGTTGCAAATGTTGTTGACGAACCACGTCTGAAGATGGTTTGGAACAATAATACTATCGTTGACCTTTCAAGAGAGTTCCTTAATTCAAACGGTGCTGCTAAATATACCGATATAAAGGTTGAAGAACCTTCAAAGAGTGACGATGACGTTATGCCTGATACTCAGGAAAGCTGGAACTGCCTCATGTCGAACCTCAATGTCTGCTCACAGAAGGGACTTATTGAAAAGTTTGACTCAACTATTGGTGCAGGAACAGTTCTCATGCCTTTCGGCGGTGTATATCAGCTTACTCCTTCACAGGCTATGGCTGCAAAGATACCTGTTCTCAAGGGCGAAACAAATACCTGTTCACTAATGGGCTGGGGCTATAACCCTGATATATCTTCAAAGAGTCCTTATCATGGTGCTGTACTTGCAGTTATCGAGTCTATCGCAAAGGTTGTTGCAGCCGGCGGTACTTACAAGAAGTGCTGGCTGACTTTCCAGGAATATTTTGAGAGAACACAGAACGATCCTAAGCGTTGGGGCAAGCCAATGGCTGCACTTCTCGGTGCATTCAAGGCACAGCTTGAAATGGGCTGCGGTGCTATCGGCGGTAAGGATTCAATGTCAGGAACATTTGAAAATATCGACGTTCCTCCTACACTCGTTTCATTTGCAGTTTCAACTGCTAAGGCAGACAAGGTAATCTCTACAGAATTTAAATCAGCAGGCAATCCTGTAATCTTTATCGCTCCTGATTACGATGAAAACGGACTCCCTGTATTTGACAGCGTTAAAGCTTGCTTTGACAAGGTTGAAAAGCTCATCGCTGACGGCAGAGCAAATGCTGTATGGACAAACGGTTACGGCGGTGTTGCTGAGGGTATCGCAAAGATGTGCTTCGGTAATAAGATAGGTTTTGAATTCCTTGCACAGCTTTCAGATAAGCTTCTTTTCAAGCCTCTTTACGGTGCATTCATCATCGAACTCAACGGTGAAGCTGAGGACGGCGAATACCTCATCGGTCAGACCATCAATGATTACAGCATTATTACCCGTGATTATACTATGGGACTTGACAGCCTCCAGAGAGTATGGGAACAGAAGCTTGAACCTGTATTCCCATGCAGAATCAAAACAACAGAGGCAAAGCCGGAGGTTTATTCATACAACGAAAATATCCACCTTTCAGCTACAATAAAAACTGCAAAGCCAAAGGTTGTAATACCTGTATTCCCTGGTACAAACTGCGAATACGATACAGCCCGTGCATTTGAAAAGGCTGGTGCAGAGGCAGAAACAGTTGTTATCCGCAATCTTTCCGCAGGCGATATCGAACAGTCTGTTGATTACTTTGAAAAGGCTATCAGAGAATCACAGATTATCATGATTCCGGGTGGCTTCAGCGGCGGTGATGAGCCTGAGGGAAGCGGTAAGTTCATTACTGCATTCTTCCGCAATCCAAAGATAAAGGACGCTGTTCACGACCTTCTCAAGAACCGTGACGGTCTTATGCTCGGTATATGCAACGGCTTCCAGGCACTTATCAAGCTCGGTCTTGTACCTTATGGTGAGATAGTTGACATGACAGATGAATCTCCTACACTTACCTTTAATACAATTGCCCGTCACCAGTCAATGATGGTAAATACCCGTATTGCATCAAACAAGAGTCCTTGGCTTTACGGCTGGAATGTAGGCGATATCCACACTGTTCCGATATCACACGGCGAAGGACGTTTCGTTGCACCACTTGACCTCATTCAGCGTCTTGCAGCAAAGGGACAAATCGCTACACAGTATGTTGACCTTAATGGCGAACCTACTATGGATATCCGCTATAACCCGAATACTTCAATTGAAGCTATTGAGGGTATCACATCACCTGACGGACGAGTTCTTGGTAAAATGGGACACTCTGAACGTAAGGGAAGCTTTATCGGCAAAAACGTTGCAGGCGATAAAGACCAGAAGATATTTGAAAATGGTGTTGCTTACTTTAAGTAATTTTGCAAATTAAATAATTGATATTTCCCGATACAGCGGCTGAAAAATGCCGATGTATCGGGATTTTCTTGCCTTTTTGCCGAAAAAACGGCAGGTTTTCGCAGATTTTTTTATATGACTTTCTGAAATGACTGTGATATACTGAATACTGTCGTTAAACACTGAAATATTTGACAGAGAATAATACTTGTGATATAGTATAGATATACTAATATCAGGAGTTGATAAACTATGAAATTCAAAAAATTATTCGCTTTGCCGCTTTCACTTTTTATCGGATTTTCAACAGCTTCGGCAAGTTATGTTATGGCAGAAAATCATATTGATATAGACAATATTCAGTTTCAGCAAACACTAAAAAGCCGTACTATCTGTAAAAAATCCGGATTAACCGTAACTTCTCCGCCTGAAAAAATGGTATATCTTAAAGGTGAAAAGCTTGACCTCAGCGGGATTTATTTAAACGGAAGCTATACGTTTAACGATGGATACGGCGACATAACCGAAAATAAGGAGTATGACGGAAAAAAATACAAGCCTTCCGGAATTACCATAGATGATTCGGAATTTAATAGTGAAAAAGCAGGAGTATATACTATTTATTTCAATTATAACTGGGACTCAAATAAGTGCGGCGTATTAACAATGGACGAAAACACAGGTGAATGGGTAAAGCGTGGAACATCAGCCGGAGGTGTTTCAGGCTGTGACACAGCAATGATAGACGTAATAGTAAAAAACGACGAGAATGATGAATATCTGACAGGAGATGCAAACTGCAATGGAATAATTGATGCAATGGATGCTTCAAAGATACTGACATACTATGTTGAGATGTCGGTTCAGAAAAGAACGGCATTTTTCCCGGGACATATTGATATTATCGACGCAAACAAAGATGGAAGTGTAAGTGCGATAGATGCCTCTCTTGTTCTTACTTATTATGCTTACACTTCTGTTGGCAATGATATTTCGTTTGCAGAATTTGTCGAATCTTTTGAATAATAGCAAATTTTGGTTAGAATTGTAAGTCTGCAAATGATATAATAAAAAACGGAAGCTTTTATTAAATTAATATTTTTAAGAGGTGTTTTGTTTGAAGAAAAGAATTTTTGCTGCCTTAATGGCATTTTGTTTAACAGCGGGGACGGTTTCGGCTATTAATACTGATTTCCCTGAAACTGTGATTTCTGCAAATGCTGAAAGTGCGGCAACTGTAACAGTAGGCGATGTTATATATGAAGTTTATGACGACCATGCAGAAGTTAAGTCATATACAGGTGATTTGAAAAAGAAACTTAAATCGGGTTCAAGCAATATTGGATCAGTCACTATTACAATTGATGGTATTTTGTTAAATAATGATATAATTGCCGAATCTGTATCAAATAAGCCTGTTACAGTAATTCAGGAAAATGCTTTTATGAACTGTCCCGGTCTGGAATATGTAAATATTCCTTACACAGTAACAAAAATCGGCAACCGTGCTTTTAAAGGCTGTCCTGCACTTTCATCTGTTGTTTTTGAGGTATCTTCTATTCCAATTTATTATAGCATTTATGATGTGGAAACTCATTACATAGTATTTGATGAAATTGAATTAGGAACAGAAATATTTTGTGAATGTAAGAAATTATACAACGTAGATTTAAGCGATAGAGTTACTAAAGTCGGCGATTCTATGTTTAAAAGCTGTACTCATCTTGTAGATGTCACTTTGGGTTCAAGGCTAACTGAAATTGGTGATTACGGATTCTATAACTGCAATGATTTAAAGCAGATTACTTTACCGGAAAGTCTTGAAAAAATCGGACGCAGTTCTTTTGAAGGATGTAATGTTTTTAAATCTGTTGTTATTCCTAAAAATGTAAAGAAAATTGATTATCATGCGTTTGCTGATGGTGATGTTTTTAAAGCAATTAGTGTTGAAAGTATAGATTGTGATATTTATGATCAAAAAAATACTTTAGGAAAGCCTTCTATAACAAAGATGACTGTTTATGAAGGTTCAACAGCTGAATTATATGCATATAAATATGATTATATGGTTACTGTTTTATCTACGACAACCACAACTACCACTACTACAACAACGACAACAACCACCACAACTACCACTACAACTAACCCGACAAACACAACTACCACAACAACTACTACAACTACAGTACCAACAACTACCACAACAACAACTACAACTACAGTACCAACTACAACTACCACAACAACAACTACTACATTACCGCCAACCACAATTCCAACTACTACTACAGCCGGAGACAACGGCGGATATGTTTTGGTTGGTGACGTTAACGGCGACAAAAAACTGGATGCAATGGACGCTTCAATGATACTTACTCATTATGCATTTGTATCAACAGGAGGTGTAGATGTCAGCGGTGCTTATTCGGTAATGATAGCTGACTATAATCACGATAATAAGGTTGACGCAATGGATGCTTCCGAAATACTTACTTACTATGTAAAGTCATCTACTAAATAATAGTTGATATTTTAACATAACACCGCACGTTTTTTGTGCGGTGTTTCTTCTAAGGGCACCTCTAAAAACCCGTTTTGAGTAAGAAAAAG
>JAZQND010000015.1:0-14866 GCA_045627145.1 Ruminococcus sp.
TTCTTTGCCATACGACAGTATGCTTGCAAAATTTCTGTACAATCTGACGAAAAATCTAACTGCGTTTCTGCCGCACAATCTTTGTGCGGTGTTGCCTTAAAAATCCAATTTTTCTGCATCTTTCTCATTATTGCTCCCCCAATTAAATCATGAATTTTTCTGCTCGTCCTGACGAAGAAATTCTGTTTCAGAAAACCCTGCCTTTCTCCGTCATTACTTCGCACTAATTATTCACGATTTAATTGGGGGAGCAATATCAAAAGAAAATTTTAAAAAATCCCTTTTCAATTTCCGAAAAAAATGCTATAATTATAGTGAATGACAAAATAAATTTGTCTTTCACTATAATAATTGATTTTAATTGCCTTGCAGATACGCAAATCAAAGATTTGCTTCCTGCAATCGGCAAATAGTAAACGCCAAAAAGATTTGCCGTTTACTATTGCTCCACCAATTAAATCGTGAATAATTAGTGCGAAGTAATGACGGAGAAAGGCAATTAAGAAAAACGCAGACATACCGGTCTGTCGGTCAGCCCCTCTGTCAGCTTCGCTGACACCTCTCCCACAGGGAGATACCTCGTATGGCAAGGTTTTCTGACACAGAATTTCTTCGTCAGGACGAGCAGAAAAATTCATGATTTAACTGGGGGAGCAATATAATTTGTATGTTATTTTCCGTCTGTACGATACTTTGCACGGGTTCTGGAAATGCTTTCCTCACTTCGTTTGATAAGGTTGAGGAGTGATGACGAATACTGTGCATAGTCTTTCTGAAGTGTGGCGGTTGTAACATAGAGAGTATCGAAATTATCAACGCAGTCATTGCCGTCAAGGGCAATTCCGCTTGATGCAGCCTTGATATTGGCTTCACTCATTGAAACCATAGCATTGGCACTGTCGTTTGCTATGACCTTCGGAATACGGAAAAGCTTCTGGTCGTTATGAGGGTTAGCGTTGTAAACGATACGGAAAAGCTTGTACACTGAAAGCATGAGGTAAGACGAAACTTCCTTGATAAGTGTGATACTGTTTGCTTTCTGTGCAAGACTGAAAAGCAGACTTATTGAGTTATTGATAATACGTCTGTTGAAATTGATTATCTCAGGGGAAGGCATTTTGAGATTATTATTCCCGTCATCATCGGGAATATCCTCAATAGAGATGGTTTTTCCTTCCGGTTCGGGAGTTCTTCCGAGGAGATAATCACAGGAAACGTTATAGTAATCTGCGATTTTTACAAGAAAATTAAGACCGCATTCACGGATACCCTTTTCATAGTGCGAGAGCAGAGCCTGCGAAATACCTAAATCGGTAGCCGCCTGTTTCTGGCTGATATGGCGTTCCTTTCTTTGTAGTGTAATAATTCTTGCAAAATCCGAATTCATAACAATTCCTCCTATACTTTAATTATCTGATGGACTCAAAAACGAGTTCCGAAATATCTACTAATATTATAATACAAATTGTATAATTTGTAAAGATGACGAAATATGAAATATTTAGTAAATTTCAGCACGGTTTTCGTGAATTTTACTAAGTGTTAAAATTTCACCTTTTATTTTTGTGCAATTTTTTGAAAGGAGCCTGACATCTTGAAAGGTTACAGAATAAGCGTCCTCCGCCACGGCTCAACCGCCGCTAATGACAATGGAATCTATATCGGCCACACAGACCTGCCGCTTTCACAGAAAGGTGCAAGCGAACTTGCCGCAAAAATGGATGAGTTTGATTACCCGACTGTTCACCGTGTCTACTCATCTCCGCTGAAAAGATGTACCGAAACTTCCGAAATTCTCTTTCCGTGTACAGAGCTTATCACCGTTGATGACCTTATTGAACTTGACCTCGGCGAATTTGAAAATAAAAATGTTGACGAACTTATCAACAGAGATGACTACAAAGCTTGGCTCAGAGGCTCAAAGGAAGCTCGTCCGCCAAAAGGTGAAAGCCTTGAGGAAATGACAGCCCGCACCTACAAAGCCCTCCATTCCGTTATTATGAGCATGATGGAGGACGGTCTGACACATTGTGCAATGATAACTCACGGCGGCATCATCTCAAATATGTTAAGCTGTTTCGGAATTCCGAAATATGATCCCAAATATCTCAATGCAAAATTCGGAGAGGGATTTGACATAATCGTAACCGCACAGATGTGGCTTAATTCTCAGGCTTTCGAGATTCTCGGCTACTGCCCTTACGACAAGATTCCTGACGAAAACGAATTTGACAGCTAATCATAACAAAAGGGCACCTATAAAAGCAAATGCTGTTTTTCCAAATGCATAATTCCCCTATTTCACGCCATAATACCTCTATACAAGGAGGTCATGGCTATGAAAACAAGGGAACTTATCCGCTATACAGGAAAACTGCTCAAAGGCAGAAATGTCCGAACCTGTCTGATATGCATACTGCCGCTTTGTGCAGAACTTTTCTTCCGCTTTGCAGAAGCCGCTGTTTACAGTCTGCTCCTTTATTTCGGTGAGATACAGCCGCTTTCTCTTTTCGGCGGAAAAAGTCCTATACAGCCTGCCGCATCGCTCATTTTCACACTTCTCCGCTGGCTCACCGCTGCTCCGCTTGGTTACGCAGCCGCTTTCAGATTATTTGAGATATGTTCCGAAAAATCTGTCTGCACTCCGCTTTCAGAGGTTCTTTTGAGCAGAAAAGCTTTCCGCAGAAGTCTCGGGGCATTGCTATGGTCTAAGCTTATCGGTCTTATCGCCCTTGCTCCTTCCGTATTTTTCGGTATCTCGGCTTACAGAATGTTCAGCGGAACTCTTGATACAAATGAAGTATTTATAGCCGTGAATAACGTGGTTCTTACCGCTGTTTCGCTGTTTGCATGGTTTTCGCTGAAACTCTGCTTTTTGTCAGTTCCTTATCTTCTGGTCAGATTTCCGCAGAAAAACGCCTTCATGGCGGTTCTTCACTCCGTCCGCTTTATGAACGGACGTAAAATCATCATTTTCAAGCTATGCACGGTCTATCTCATGCCCGCACTAAGCATTGCAGGTCTGCCATTTGCCATTACACGGTTTATGACCGCATTTACCCTTAGCACCGAAATTTTCAACAGAGAGGATGAGTATAATAAAAGAATTAAAACTGAAAGCAGAAACAGAAAGTCCCATCTCTCTGCAAAGCTTCCTTCTCGAAAAAAAAGGCGTATCAAGACGGCTGCTGACAAAGCTTAAACGCATAGACGGCGGTATAACCCGAAACGGCGTGACTATCCGCAGTATCGACATGGTTGAAAACGGCGACGAAATAGTTCTCCGTTTTGAGGACGACAGCTTCCTTGAACCTAATGACAGCCTGAATGTTCCCATTGCATACGAAAATGAAAGTCTTGTCGTTTTCAATAAGCCTTCAGGTATGCCCGTACACCCGTCCATCAAGCATCAGGGCGACACTCTCGGCAATAAATTTGCAGCTCTTTACCCTGACCTGACCTTCCGTGCCGTGAACCGCCTTGACCGTGATACTTCGGGACTCTGCATCATTGCCAAAAATGCCTTTGCCGCTAATATTTTGCAGGGGAGCTGTGAAAAGGTCTATTTTGCGGCGGTTGAAGGCTCTATTCCTGAAAGCGGAACAATTAATGCTCCCATTGCCCGTGAACGTGAATCCATTATAATACGCTGTGTGCGTGAGGACGGACAGTATGCTGTTACCAATTTTTCACGCCTTGCTTCAAACGATAAATATTCCCTTGCTGAAATTCACCTCGAAACAGGCAGAACTCACCAGATAAGAGTTCATTTCGCCCATATTGGTCACCCTCTTGCAGGCGATGACCTTTACGGCGGCTCACTCGAAAATATCGGCAGACAGGCTCTGCACTGCGGAGAAATAAGCTTTTCTGATCCAATAACAGGACGGAAAATCACAGTCCGTTCAGAGCTTCCCGATGATATAAAAAATCTTTTTACAAAGGAGAAAAATACAATGAACAGAATCGCAAGCTTTTCAGTTGACCACACCAAATTCGGCGTTGGTATGTATATTTCAAGAATCGACGGAGATGTTATCTCCTATGATGTGAGAATGGTCAAGCCAAACGGCGGAGTTTATATCTCAAATCCTTCCCTCCATACAATTGAACACCTTTTCGCTACATACGCAAGAAATTCCGAATTTACAGATAAAATCGTATACGTCGGCCCTATGGGATGCCGCACAGGATTCTATTTCCTTACAAGAGATACACTCCCGAAGGCTGACGCTGTTAAACTGGTAAGGGACGCTTTTATCTATATCTCAAACTATACAGACGATATTCCCGGCTGTACAATTGAGGAATGCGGCAATTACCTTGAACATGACCTCGAATCCGCACGCAAAGACGTTCTCCCGCTTATTGAAAAACTGGAAAATTATACCGTGGAAATGCTCAATTATTCTTACCATACAGGTGAATAAGCTTTCTCTTTTTTGTACATTATGCCGAAATCAAGCCTGTGTTCATCAAAATGTCAGTAAAAAAGTTGTATTTTTTTCTGATAGTGATATAATAATTTATGTACGACTATTATTATTTTTGTCGGCTTGACCAACAAAATTACTATTGATTTTTATTGGCGGCACAATAATGACGAAAGGAGTTGTTTGAATGAATAAGGAACGTCAATTTGAACAGGACGTTTCAGACAACGATACTAATGCTAAACTCGGTCTGTCAGGCTTCTTCGGCATTGCAGGCTTTTACTTGATAAAACTTATATCAGCTATTCTGCTTTTTATTATCAAAAGTTTTAAGTTCATCTTTCGGGAAATAAAAGAACTTTTTATCCTTATGGCAAAGGCTTTACGCTGGATCATCCGTGACCTCTCTGCTCCAATGAAAGAGCGTATGGCTCTTAACAATGAACTCCGCAAAGATATGCGAAAAGCCAAAAAAGAAGGTGCGGAAGCCTATAAAGCCGCTTCTAAAAAATACAGAAGGTCTTACCTTTTCGGCAAAAGCGGTCTTGTTTTCACTTCACTGAACTATCTGCTCCCCATCGTTTCCATTATTTTCCTGATTATCGTAATCAACTACGGTTCAGGTCTTGAATACGGCATAAGCGTCAACTATCAGGGTGAGGAACTCGGCGTGATAAAAACAGAATCCGACTTTGATTCCGCTATTCGTGATGTCAGCCAGCGTGTTACCTATACCGACAACGATAAATCACATATCGACCTCACTGCACAGCTTTCATTGAAAATTATTTCAGGCGAAGATAAGATTCTTTCAGCAAACCAACTCGCAAATGCTATGCTTGAAGCCTCAAATGAGGAACTTATGGAGGCTTACGGCGTTTACATAGACGGAAAATTTGTCGGTGCTGTAAAAGAAAAAGCCCCCGTTCAGGAGGCTCTTAACGAAAAACTCCTCAATTACCCCGTAAACGGTCTTGTTAAGGACGTTTCCTATAAAAACAGTATCGAATATACCCACGGTATGTATATCGCTGACAGTGTTATGAAAAACAGCGAAATGATAAAGCTCCTTACTTCTTCAACCAAGAAAAAGTCCGTTTATATCGCTCAAAGCGGTGATACTGCCGTTTCTATCAGCCAGAAATTCAACATGAGCCTTTCCGAACTTGAAAATATGAACTACGGTATCTCGGAAAACTGCAAAACAGGAAAAATGGTCAACGTTAACGAAACAGAAAGTTACCTCCCTATACAGTATATCCGTGAAATGGAACTCGTTTCCCTGCTTGACTACGAAACCATTGAGGTCGAAACAAGTTCTCTCAACATCGGTTCCCGTGAAACCCTCGTCAAGGGTGAACGTGGCGAAAAAGTAAGCAATATTGAGATAACCTTCGTTGACGGCAAGGAATATTCAAGAAAAACCGTTAAGGCAGAAGTTACCAAAGTTCCTGTTGTTGAGCAAATCGGAATCGGTACATATACCGCAAGACCTGACAGTGCCGATACAAAACTTTACGGTACAGGTCAGTTCGCATGGCCTGTTGACGGCGGCTGGGTAAGCGACGTGTTTATCAGCGACCGAAATCATAAGGGCTTCGATATAGCTTCCGATATGGGTACCGATATCTATGCCGCCGACGACGGTGTTGTCGTTTCCGCAGGCTGGAATCCCGGAGGCTATGGCTACTTCGTTATGATCGACCACCTCAACGGCTACCAGACCGTATACGCTCACATGAGCAAAGTCTACGCTATACCCGATACAGAGGTAAAACGTGGTCAGCTTATCGGTGCTATGGGCTCAACAGGCGATTCAACCGGCCCTCACTGCCACTTTGAAGTCAGATATATGGGCGTTTGCTACGACCCTGCCCAGTTTATGTACACCGCCGGCTACACCGAAGACCTCGACAAAGAAAATCGTAACTAAATAAAGGGCACCTCTAAAAACCCCTTCTGAGGAAAAGCATCTATGCACAGCATCTGCTGCGTCAAGCCCTCTCGTAGTGCGAAAGCACGCCTTCGATGGCTTTTCTTGCATCTACTGTACCTATCTGCTTTTTCTTACTCAAAACGGGTTTTTAGAGGTGCCCTAAATACCACGACTGTTTATATTTCTTTTTTAGAATACCCTCCTATTTATCGGGGCAAACCTTTTTAAAAAGGATTTCCCTCAATAAAAAGAAGATGTTCTATAAAGAGAAATATTATCAGTCGTGGTATTTTTTATTTACAAATTTCGATTATGGATTCAGCCATGATTTCGGCGTTTTTCAGCAGATTGTCAATGGTAATGAACTCGTCTGCACCGTGCATATTGCCGTCCTCGTCTGGAAATTCCGCACCGAATGCGACTCCTCCGCTTATTTCGTGGACGTAAGTTCCGCCGCCTATTGTAATACATTCGCCCTTTTCGCCCGTAACTTTCTCGTAGACACGCAGAAGTGAACGGACAAATTCGCTGTCGGGGCTGGTGTAATGCGGTTCAGTTCCCTCACAGGACTCGATATAGAATCCGTTCTCACGAAGTTTTCCACATATCGTTTCACGAATGTTGAAAAGTTCGCAATTCAGTGGAAAACGAACATCTATTCCGCCGTAAAGTCTGCAATTTTCCGTATTGAGCATTGAGAGTACACAAGTGGTTTTTCCCGATATTTCGTCGTTAAAGCTTATCCCACAACTTTTGCCGTCAGTTTCTCCATGCGGAAAAAGTTTCGACAGTCTTTTCAACACTACATTGTTGAAAGTGTTATCATTCAGGAATTTTGTAATTGCGTTCACACCCTTTTCGGGAGTTGAAGCATGGGCAGAAATACCGTTTACAGTTCCGAAATTAAGCGTTAAACCGTCTGTATTGGCGGTTTTGATACTGTAGCTGCAAAGGTTGGGAACAGCGTTTATCACCTGTCCGCCGTGTATTTCACCATCGGTAAAAAGTGTTGAAAAGTACACTCTTATCATGCCTTTTTCGCCGTTTATAACGGGATATTCGCCGTCAGGAGTAAAAACCATTGGCGGCATTTTTCTTTTTTTGCGGTAATATGCAAGGTCTGCCGAGCCGTTTTCCTCATTTGTACCGAATATGAGCCGAACTCCCTTTTTCAGTGGTATACCGAGGTCTTTGACTGCTTTCAAAGCGTAAAGCGAAGCGACAGACGGGCCTTTATCGTCAATTGTCCCACGTCCGACAAGTTTATTTCCGACCACAGTAAGGTTAAAAGGTTCAGAAGTCCAGCCGCTTCCTTCGGGAACAATGTCAAGGTGAGAAAGAATGGCGAGCTGAGGTTCAAGGCTGTTCAAATCGGCTGAACCTGCATAGTTTTCAACATTTTCAACAGCAAAACCGCTTTCCCTGCACTTTTCAAGCATAATTTCAAGTGCTTCTGCAGGTTTTCTGCCGAAAGGAAAGTCTTTTTCAGCTTCACCCTGAACGCTTCTTACAGCTATCAGTTCGGCAAGAAAATCAATCATTTCCTGTTTATGTGTTTCAAGATATTCTCTGATTTTGCTCATTTTGCACCTCCAAAAAAACAAATGACCGCAGAAAACTGCGGTCATCGTGTACGGCACGAAGCCGCACAAAGAAAGAAAGGATAAATATGAAAAGAATTAATCAGTTAACAATAGCCTTTTCCGTTTCCTTATCAAAGATATGGATTTTGTTAGGATCAATAGCAACCTTGATATCGTCACCGATCTTAGCTGTTGATGAAGGATTTACTCTTGCTGTAAGCGGAATACCTTCACAAACGAGGTAGAGGTAAGTTTCAGCACCCATCATTTCTGTGATTTCAACGTTAGCATCAATAACACCTGTTGTAGCAGAATCGAGAACTACAGGATCATCTGAAATGCTTTCAGGACGAACACCAAGAACGATTTCTTTATTTACATAGCTTCCGAGGTTAGCGTTAACCTTTGACTCAGGAACGATAATCTGGTAGATGTTGCCTCTGTTTGAACCAAATTCAACAACAAACTGACCATATTCTTCTCTGAGAACAGCGTCGATGAAGTTCATCTGAGGAGAGCCGAGGAATCCTGCAACGAACTTATTAACAGGGTTCTCGTAAAGACGCTGAGGAGTATCAACCTGCTGAACGAAGCCGTCCTTCATACAAACGATTCTGTCGCCCATAGTCATAGCTTCGGTCTGGTCGTGGGTAACGTAGATGAAAGTAGTACCGAGCTTCTTATGGATCTTAGAAATTTCGGTTCTCATCTGAGCACGGAGTTTAGCATCGAGGTTTGAGAGAGGCTCATCAAGGAGGAATACCTTAGGTGAACGAACGATAGCACGTCCGAGAGCAACTCTCTGACGCTGACCACCTGACATAGCCTTTGGCTTTCTGTCGAGGAGGTGAGAAAGGTCGAGAATCTTAGCAGCCTCGTTAACCTTTCTTTCGATTTCTTCCTTTGGAACTTTACGGAGCTTGAGTCCGAAAGCCATATTATCGAAAACAGTCATGTGAGGATAGAGAGCGTAGTTCTGGAATACCATTGCGATATCTCTGTCCTTAGGAGCAATATCATTAACCAGACGGTCACCGATGTAAAGCTCACCTTCAGAGATTTCTTCAAGACCTGCGATCATACGAAGTGTAGTAGACTTACCGCAGCCTGATGGTCCAACGAGAACGATGAACTCCTTATCCTGAATCTCTAAATTTACATCTGTTACAGCAGTTACGCCGCCCGGATATTTTTTATAAATGCCTATGAGTTTTAAACCTGCCATTTAATCCAGTCCTCCAGTTCAAAATTTTAATGCCGATATCTTATGAACCCGCCAACAAAGCAATGCAGAAAAAGCTGGGAATAAAATGATAAAATCTCGAACTTGCGGAGGGTAAACGGGAACATACCCGAGCCTTGGTTCAGAATGTCATTTTTGTTTGTGATCATTAAGCTAAGTTTCATTAGCAGAGAATTAGTTTTATACAGTATCAGCTATAATAATATAATACCAAATTTCCTATAATATTTCAAGTGGTTAAATTGACAAAGTTATAATTATATGTTTATTAAGTTTGCCGAAAAAAAAGGAGCATTTTGTTTGAAGAAAATGTCAAAATCAAGAGGCTCGAATAAGTTTTCAACATCTTTGTGCAATAATTCCATGTACATACCTGACCGCAGTTTTTCGGGAAGAATCAGACCTCCGAGAGAAATCCTCATTAAAAATTGTACATGATTTCCAACGGCTGCAAACATACGCCTTACCTGATGATATTTTCCTTCCGTAAGCTCTACAAAAGCCAATTTGTCGCAGTTATCAGCCTTTCTTACCAAAGCGGGCTGACAAGTTTCACCGTTTGCCAAAACCAGACCTTCTTTAAATTGATTAACATATTTACTTTCGAATGGTCTGTCAAGTTTCACAATATAGATTTTGCTTATATGCCGCTTCGGAGCAAGCATTCTGTGGGCAAGTTCTCCGTCATCCGTTATCAGCAATGCTCCTGTTGAATCCTTATCAAGCCGCCCTGCCGGAAACAGTCCCTTTGTTCGGAGTTCGGGCGGTATCAGCTTCAAAACAGTTTCGCCGTCCTTATCATCTGTTGAACAGACGTAGCCCTGCGGCTTGTTTACAAGAAAATATCTGAAACGACTTTCCGAAAGCGTCCTTCCGCAAACCGTTACGCTGTCCTCTCCCTCATCTATTTTTGTGTCAGACTTCTTCACAACCTCTCCGTTTACGGTTATCGAACCCTTTGAGGCAAGCTGTTTTATCTGACTGCGTGTATATTCCGTTCTTTCTGATATATATTTATCAAGCCTTACCATTGGCATATTTTCTCCTTTCTTTTAATACAATATATTGCTCCATTAACTATTGCTCCGCCAACTAAGCCCTGCCGTCAATACTTGTTAAATACGGTTTTTGGCAATGTTTAATTGGTAAGGCAATAACAGCGGAGACATGATAACATCGAGGTGTTTCTATGAAAAAAATTTTTTTGATTACCGCCGCCGCTGCATTTACGGCAGCCGCAGTTATATTTATTCACACTCTGCCTCACGAAAGCGACGACCCCGACGAGGTTTTCGTTGCGGCTTCAACAGTGGGGGAGAGGATGGATTATTTCGCCTCTCACGGCTGGGAAGTTGAAGAAATTTCCGAAAAAAACGTCATTATCCCGTCCGCCTTCACGCAGGAATACGAAATTTACGCTCAAATGCAGGACAAACAGGGACTCCCTCTCCGAAAATATGCCGGTGAAAACGCTCTCCTGTATGTCTATGAAATCAAAAATTACAGCCCCGAAAACAGAAAAATGCTTGCGGAGCTGTTGGTTTGTGACAATATAGCAGTTGCCTCAATGGTTTACAGTGAGGACGGAAGCAGCATCAGGCTTCCCGTTCAGTAGAACTTTCCTCAAATTCGCTTATTACCGCTACAAAACTTGCCGCATCTGTAAAGTCCTCATAAACCGAAGCAAATCTGATATAGGAAATAGGATCAAGTTCACGGAGCTTATTCAGAACAAGCTCGCCTATTTCCTTTGATTTGGCAACTGTTCTCAAAGCATTTGCGTAGTAATTCTCTACATAATCGGCAATTTCCGAGACCTGTGCAATAGTAACAGGTCTTTTTTTGATAGCAGAAAAAATTCCTGTGATAAGCTTATTTCTGTCAAACGGCTGAAAGCTTCCGTCACGCTTTTCAACCATTAACAGCGGCATTTCTATTATTTCATAGGTCGTGAACCTGCCGTGGCATTTCACACATTCCCTGCGTCGTCTTATTCTGTCGTCAGACGGGCGTGAATCTATTACTTTTGAGTCATTGAATCCACAAAACGGACAATTCATATCTTTTTCTCCCTGCCATAAGGCTCAGTCATCTTTGTGAGTGTGTTATAGCTTGTGATAAGGTCACTGATACCTCCGAAACCGCTTCTGTAAAGTTCAAGCACAACTCCGCAGTCAGGGTTGAATGTATTCAGCTTTTCAAAAAATTGTTTAAAATTAAAGCGTCCACGTCCGATAAGCAGACAGTCTCCCATTTCTCCGGAATCGCTTATATGAACATGAGCTATCCTGCTTCCTGCGGCTTCGAGATAATTCATAGGATTTTCTCCTGCACGGACAGCCTGCTTCGTATCAAGCACGAATGCAAATTCACCGCCAAGCTTTCCGGCAATTTCCTTTATGAATGCCGAACCTGCACTCTTACAGCGTGAAACATTCTCAACTGCCACCTTAACACCAAATTCCTGTCCAAGACGGTAAAGTTTAAGATAGCGTTCACAGTAAAGGTCTGCATCAAGTATGGAGGAGGGCTTGCCGCCGTGAAAAACGAAGGTGTCCGCCCCAACAATATTCATAAACCGAAAATACAGCTTATAATATTCAAGAATATCGTTCATTCTGCGTTCATAAGCCGAAAAAAACATAAGCGGCTCTATTTCGCAGGTGAACGGGTGAACCGAAACGCATTTAACATCAAAGCGTTTCAGCAGATTTGCAACGCCGTGAGCAAAGCCTTTTTTCAGTTCCGAATGGGTATTCACAAAAATCTCGACATTTGAAACTCCGTTCACCGCAAGGTCGTAAAGACTTTCCTCAAGCGGCTTCGGATAAAGACAGGCTGTTGAAACTCCGACGTTCATTTTCAGCCTCCTGTTGCTGCTGTATCGGCTGAATCAAGTGAATTCCAGTCAAAATCAGCAAATTCATCTGTTTTTTCATATTGCATGAAATCGCTTCCGTTTTCAATACAAAGCTTACCGTCAACAAGTTCAGCATAAGAAGAAAACTCGTTATCATCAGCATAATAAAGCGAAATAATGCCGTTTTCGTCTATTTCCCAGATGTATTCCAGAATTTCGGCATCAGCATCATTTCCGCCAACACGAAATTCTGCTTTGCCGCCGCTGAAAAATTCAGTCTGAAACAAAGCATCAAGCGGAAGACCGAGGAAATCTTCTGTATAGTCCTCGCCGTCTATAGAATAAAGACTGCATTTCCACTTTCCGAGAATATCTTCCTCAGAAATATCGCCGCCAGCGAAGAAAAGGTCAGCAACCGACGGTATATCTTCAATTCCTTCTTCTTTCTCAAAAAGTTCAATGTAATTATCAATATCAAAATCATAAAATTCGTCGGTTTTTTCAAAGCATACTTTCAGTTCGTCACCGTCAGTCACAAAAAGACTATCGCCGTTAATCATGCCGAACACACACTTATCTTCACCGAAGCTTAAAGAAAGTCTGCCGTTTTCTGCATTCCACTTAAAATCTCCTCTGACATCACTTTCCTCTGCTTTTTTACCAACTATGCTTCCTGTCTTATCGTTTTTAATTTCAAGCTGATACAAGCCGTAAAGCGGGATATCGCCCAAACTTTCATCATAAACTTTCCCGTTTCTTATCATGCTTACGGGAACCCATTTTCCGATAAAGTCTTCAGGCTGAACCTTTCTTCTTGGAACTGTGGTTGATTCAATCGGAGATTCGATAGCTTTATCGTTATTATTACTATTATTTTTATCCTTAAACGGGCTTTCTCCGCAGGCTGTAATTCCGCAGACAAATGCCGCAAGACATATTATTGCTGTTATTTTCTTCATCAGAACCTCCGCTGTCAGCCGCCAATTGCTGAACCTAAATTAAAGCCGCTTCTTATTTTATCGTTGAGCATATCTGCATCAACTTCCGAAAATTCGTCAACCTTTTCAAGATATGTTTCAACGCCGTCTGTATTGATAACAATTTTTCCGTCCCTGTATTCAAGTTCCATTTCGTTATCCTCCTGATTCGGCACGGAAACTTTCAGTTCTGCATTATTTTCGTCCGTAGACTTCCATTTTGCATTTACTCCGTCCTCTGAAGGATTATTTACGCTTTCTATAGGCGACATCCAGTTTGCAGAGCCGTCGCTTTTCAGTTCAAAACGCATCATTGCACCTATCGGAACTCCTGCAAGCTCGGTAATTGTTGTGCCGTTGCACACCATTTTGGAGGCTTCCCAGTTTCCTACAAATTTTTCGTCATGTTCTGCACAGCCCGCCAGACAACCTGCAAGCAGTATGGCAGCCGTTGATAACAGAAACAGTTTTTTCATTTTTCAATTTCTCCTTTGTCCTCTTTTTCGGCGGCTTCTTCACCGTCTTCTTCGTCAGCTTCCTCATCATCTTCTTCATTCAGCTTAATGAGATAGGTATCTACCATTCCTCTTTCTTCCTTTTCGTGGCTGACGAGATTGCCGCTTACACATTCAAAAGTTCTTAATTTTTCGCCCTTTTCCTCAAAAAGCACCTCAAGGTCACCATCAACGCTTATTTTCCAGCTTATAATTTCGGCTTCTCCTTTTTCGGGAGTATAGCTTCCTGTGCCGTCTTCGAGAAATTCATAGGTATCCGTTTCACAGAGTGTGTCCTCCGTATTGTCAACGAAAACGATTGAAGTCTGCCATTTTCCCTGATAAAGATTTTCAAGCTCCTCATCTGACATTCTATTAACAGCTTCAACTGTTACTTTGACATTCGTGTTTTCTGCTTTCTTATTTCCACAGCCGAAAGCAAGACAAAGCACAGACAATATCAAAGCTGCGGCAGCAAATTTATGTTTCATATTTGTGTACTCCTTGTTCTGTAATTCCTATGGCAGCACCGCACAATCTTTGTGCAGTGCTGTCTTATTTATCTGTTTCTTTATTTTTTATTGCATCAGCATCAAATTCCGAAAATTTTCCAACCTTTTCAAAAAATATCATGACCTTTTCAGAATCTTCTCCTCTTGTCATGATAAGTCTTTCATCTTCATACTGCAATTCTATCGGATCTGATTTATTTTCACCTGTAATGACAAGATTTCCGTCCTTTTCCTGCCAGCGGAAACCGAGTTTATCTTCCTTATCGCTGTAAAGCCTCGTCATTGGTGAACCCAGATAGCCTGTGCCGTCCTCGCTTACTGCAAGCGTATAGACCGCACTTACAGGCACATTTTCGTCCATAAAGGTATCATTATAGACTTCACCGTTCATAATAAGATGTTCGCATTCCCAGTAACCGATGAAATTATCGGCAGGTTCTTCAATATAATCATGTCTGCACCCTGTAAAGCATACAGAAATAAGAGCAAAAAAAACAAGCAGTACACGTTCCATATCAATTCTCCTTTTAAATCGGCAGTATCGGGAATATATCGGTATCTCTGATACTTTTTCAGATACACCTATATATAATTATAACCCATTTTGCTTTCAAAGTAAAGAGAAAATTTTAAAAATCCACAGATATTGTTTTTGTTGATTAGAAATTTAACCCAAATTAAATCTTAGAAGGGCACCTCTAAAAACCCGTTTTGAGTAAGAAAAAGCAGATAGGTACAGTAGATGCAAGAAAAGCCATCGAAGGCGTGCTTTCGCACTACGAGAGGGCTTGACGCAGCAGATGCTGTGCATAGATGCTTTTTCTCAGA
>JAZQND010000016.1:0-5182 GCA_045627145.1 Ruminococcus sp.
TTCACTTCTCCGTCTGTTACTGTTCCGACACTCTTTACAATTCCGTTTTCTATTTCGAAATCAAATGTCGTTACTACTGTAAATCCATTTGGAGCAACTGTTTCTGTCAGACTGTATTTTCCGTCTTTCAGTCCTGTCAGTCTTGCACTATTTCCGTCAAATTCTGCTGTCTTTACTGCTCCAAGCGTTGTACCTCCGCCTATTACAACGCCTTCAAGGTTTACTTCATCGCTCTTTGCTTCGAGTTTGAACTTTGCCTTGCCTGCACTTTCAGGTATTGGTTCGCCGCCAAGTGCCTTCTTGTCAATTTTTATTGTTTTTACACCTTTTTTTGCATCTTCAATTACTATAGTTCCGTTTTCAATTTTTACACAACCTGTATCAACAGTTATGCTTTCTTCTTTAAGTTTACCATTTTCTACAGTAAATGAAAATTCCGGTACAACTTCATATCCGTTAGGAGCTATGGTTTCTTTAAGAGTATATGTACCGTCTTTTAGCTGAATAATTTCAAAACTGTTTCCTGTTATTGTATATTCTGAACCATAAAGGAACCATTCGTCTTGATAATCATCATAGAAGAATCCATTTATTAGATTTACATTTTCAAGGCTTATACCTTCACTTGCTTTCAGTACAAAAGTTGCCAGGTCATCATTTTCAGCCAACTCTTTTCCGGTATCAGCATAAATTTTTTTGATTTTTACTGATGATGGAGCGTCTTCTACTGTGATTGTTTTTCCGTCCTCTGACAGTTCTACTGTTCCGTTCGTTACCTTTCCAACATTTTTTACGATTCCGTTTTCAATTTCAAAATCAAATGTTGTTACTGTTTGGAATCCTAAAGGAGCAACTGTTTCTTTCAAAGTGTAACTGCCATTTTCAAGATTAGTCAGTCTTGCTAAATTGCCGTCAAACTTTACTGAATATACCTCTCCAAGCGGAGTACCGCCGTCGATTATTAAACCTTTAAGGCTTACTCCGTCTGTTTTGGATGTAAGTTCAAATTCAGCCTTGCCTAACCCTTCATAAATAGGTTCGCCGCCGAGAGCTTTCTTGTCAATTGTTATTGTTTTTGATTCTGTTGTTTCATCTTCTATTATGAGTGTTTTTCCGTCTTCTGCAACTTTAACTATACCGTTTGATATTTTTCCCTGTTCAGTTACTATAGTTACCTTTCCATCTGACAAGTTGATTACAAAAGGTGTTATTGTTTTGAGAGCTGAAGGTGAAGATGTTTCTGTAACAGTATACATACCATCCGGAATACCCCAGAACGTGATCTTATCTCCTTTTACGGGATATGAACTGCTTGGAACTCCTCCATAATTAATATACTCTCCTTTATCAGCATTAAACATATTTACTTTAACATTGCTGAATGAAACACTGCTGTTGCTTGCTTTCAGAGTAAATTTTAATTCATTTTTGCCTTCAGTAATTTCGTCACCGCCGAGAACCTTCTTAACTATGTTCAATTCTGTCGGATAATTTTTAATTGTTATGGTTTGTCCGTCATCCGAAAGCTCTGCATAAGTATTATCACTGATACTGCCATTAACTACAGCACCGTTTTTAACTTCAAATGTAAAGGTCGGAGCCTTGATATATCCGGTTGCAGCACTGTTTTCTTCAAGCGAGTAAACACCGTCAACCAGTTTGCTGATTTTATTTTCTACACCATTAAACGACGTATACTGAACGTTTATATTTGTCTCCATCCTAAGTTCTATTTCTGCTAATGAGTCATTTAATAATGTACCAAAAAGTCTGCCCTTATCACCAACCGCTTCAAGCACATAAGAAGTAGAGGAGGCATTGGATGGAGCGTCACACTTTTTGCCTTTGTAATCATAAAATTCTTTCTTAATTACAATAGGCGGATGAGGTTCTCTTTCGTCAAGGACTACCATATCATTGCCTCTGAGCATTACCTCACCGTTCATTACTTCACCGTCTTCGTTTATGGCAAAAGCATTTACTATTTTTCCGTTTTCAACTACGAATGTAATATCTGAATTTGCCACAAAACCTGTAGGAGGTGTTTTTTCTTTAAGGACGTATGTACCGTTCTTTAAGCCTTTAAATTCTGTGTCATTTGATTTGAATGTATAAGAACCGTCAAGATCGATACTGTCGTTTGTAATGGTTGTATCGCCGTTCTTTACTCCTACGAGGGCTGTTTTATCAGCCGGAGTAATAACAAATTCTGCAATTCCTTCACTTTCCTTAATGTATACATAATTAGGCAATGCGTAATTTCCGCTGTTATCAGGATTCAATACTGCTACCTTATTTAATATTTCAGCTTTTTTGATACCGATAACCGTCGGCTGATTTTCAACAAGTATCACGCCGTCCTTAACTTCAGCATTACTTACGCTTTCCCGATCAAGAGTTCCGTCTTCTTTGATCTTAAACGTTACATCTGCTGTCATTATTTCATATCCTTCAGGAGCAGTTGTTTCTCTTAGGGTATATTCGCCCTCTGAAAGACCTGCAACTTCCCAGACTGCATTTGCCTTTGAAGTCCATTCACTGACTTTTACGCCCTGTGAATTAAAGAGTTCAAGATAAGCACCTGTAAGTTCTATTTCTCCTGTGATATCTGTTTTGTTTATTTTGATTGAATTTGTATCTGATTTTACATCAGCTATGATAAGCTTGCTTCCATCTAACATTACTTCGCCTGTTGTAAGTGAAGTAATGCTTTCCTTTACAATTTTTCCGTCTGATATTGTAAAATTGAAAGTTGACTTTGCAATGTCATCTGATGATGTGATTTTCTGATATCCTTTCGGGGCATTAACTTCTTCGAGGGTATATGTTCCGTCAGGAATATTCGTCAGATTAATTGATTTTTCTCCTGATTTCCAAAGAAGTTCCGTACCGTCGCCGGATATTTCATACTGTCCGTTTCCAAGTGAAGAACCGCTTTTCTTATTCAGATTTCCAACTGAACTATCGCCAAAAGTTACAGCCGAATTATCTGTTTTCTTACCTGTAAGCTTTAATTCCGCACCTGCAAGTTCTTCTGAACCGCCTACTTCTACCTTGCTGATGCTGAAACCTTCCTGTTTTGTATTAGTAACGGAAATAGAGCCGTTTTCTCCTGACACGCTGTTTCCTTCGTAGGAAGCCTCATATCCTCCGATTCCCTTAGTTTCTTCTATATAATATTTATACTCATTTCCGCTGCTGTCTTTCTTTAACAGACCATTAAAGTTTATCTCCCACGGATTATTCACACCTATACCGGTTTGTGGAAGTGTCTGGGTAAGCACTTTTTCAGGGACAGAAACTATTTTATCATTCTGTATTGTAAAAGCGTATGTTATCCTGCCTGTGCTTGAATTAAAAGAGAAGGTATGTTCTCCGTCAGTATAATAGCTTGTTGAAACTGAATTATCCGAATCAAGCTTTAATAAAGCAGAGCCGTTTGAATCTGTGATACTTTTTCCGTCGCTGCTGATATTCAGGGAATTTCCAAGTTCATCAGAGCCCTGACCATATATTTTATTTTTTAACTTATCAGCTATAGAATTGAAAAAGTTTTTCGGCAGACCTTCTCGATAGAGGGTAATTTCAACAGTATCATTCAAATGGTTTTCATTGCCGTCGCTCCATTTTTTTGATACTTTAATGCCGATTTTATCATTTTCCGTAACAGGCTGGAGAGGTTTACGGAAGAATGTCATGTGTGTTTCGTCTTCGGCAACGATATTATCAGCAATAATGTTACCGTTTATCTGTGCAACCGAAACATCAACATTTGGTGCAAGAACACATCCGAAAGGAATAGCATCACGGTCACCGCCGCCGCCTGAACCGAATGAAAGTGAAGTTCCGCCGGGTGCAGGGTTATAGAAGTTATAGAGTATATTGGTTCCGTAATGTACGCTTGATTCACCAACTGAAGGATCATACCTGCCGCCGTCTATGAGGTTATATGTGTAATGCGGCTTGATATGAACATCAGTTTTTCCTTCAAGGTCAACGTTGACAATTATTGTCTGGTCACTTCCGTATTCCATAACTCCGTTTGGATCACCTGTAAGGTTTATTCCGTTATAGACCAGATTGCCGATATTCGGATTGCTTGCCTTTATGTTGATAACGTTAGTACCTGATGGTGCTAAATTGACACTGGTGCCTGATACTTCAACTGTCGGAGCAAGCTCGCTGTAGTTCTTTGAGAGGTCAGTATACTGTTTTTTGAGTGCATCCCAGTCAAAATAATCTTTTTTAACATGAGCAACATAAGCATCAGCGTTAATATTTGAAGATATCTTAAAGTAAAAATCAGCACTTGATTTTGCTCCGTGATAAACTATCGGCGGGGACTTTAAAATATTTGTCGGATATGGGATAGCTCCATTTTCTATCAATGTCATGTGTCCCATATTATCCCAACGCTGTTCCGTAGGCATATACATCTCATAAGCTTCCGGCAAAAATATATCTGTAAGACGATTGAGCATAACATTGGCATATTTTGCACCTTTATTCTCTCCGTCAGTACCCAAGTCCGTATTCCAGTTTATTTCTTCTGTAATAACGCTTAACAGCCTTCCTACTTCAACATTCGGGCTTGCAAACATTGATGCCTTAACATTATAAACCGGTGTAGCAACGTTACCGTTGATATGGTTTCCGTTTGTTATTGATTCAAATGCAAATAAATGAAAATCTCCCGCAACTCCAAGCGGGCCGTTTGTATACCACATTGACGATTCATAAGGTGTTGTGACAATTCTCGCTCCATCAGGAGCTATATTGTCAGCCCTTGCATTATAAGCTGTAAAGTTAGACAATCCGTAAGAAACTGCCATAAGTGCTGAAGTGATAGTACTTATAATGCGTTTTCCAAAAGGTTTTTTAATTCGTTCCTTCATAATAAACTCCTTTCCTTATTAAAATGAATTGTGTCAAAAACTCTAATGTAAGAGATTTGAAATGTTCACCTCATTCCCTTTTAGCTTATTATTAAGTACAAACTAAAAGGGAGCAAAGAAAATTTCCCTGATATATGTACTTCAATACCCATATTATAGCATACATATATACAAAATGCAATATTTTTGTAAACAGCAAATAATAGAAAATCGGTCTATTTTTTTGTGGATTATGCATACAATCTATTACTTTTGCTTAACAAGAAGGAAAGTCGGAGGCCAAGCGG
>JAZQND010000017.1:0-4938 GCA_045627145.1 Ruminococcus sp.
CAGCATCTGCTGCGTCAAGCCCTCTCGTAGTGCGAAAGCACGCCTTCGATGGCTTTTCTTGCATCTACTGTACCTATCTGCTTTTTCTTACTCAAAACGGGTTTTTAGAGGTGCCCATATATTAATTATACCATATTTCCATATCAAATGCAAGATAGAAATATGTTATTATTGCCTATTATCCGGCAAATAAATTGTTGACATTAATGCATCTTTATGATATAATTATTTTAGTAAGATATTATGAAGCAGCTAATATACTGAATAAAAAATACTATTTGTATTACATTTTAGGTTTGTTTGTTTATTTATTTTTGGCATTTATTCTTGTTATTTTTTAATCATTTTGGAGAATATTATCACGGACTCATCTTTTTATTTAAATTTTGCAAAACTTATTGTATTATTGTTTATTGCAGGAGTATTTATTGTTTTTTTGCAATTGTTTTCTCTATTGGTAATTTTTGCGAATATTTAAAATTTAAAATGCTCAATATTACCAAACAACAAATATATCCCAAAGGACTTATAAAAAAGAAGAAAAATCATGCTATAATATGGTTTATTATTTTAATTGTTTTATTGTTTTTATTTAAAAAAATAAAGATATTATTCTAGCATCGTATAAATATGTAATAGGCAGTTTTGATACAGGATTTTGGAGTCCTTCAGAAATGTGCAGTCATATATAGTACAAAATTTGAAATAGTCATGTATTATGTGGCGTTATGAGAGAGCTGCTTTGAATCTCTTAAAAGAAATTTGTTTATTTATTTATTTAATCATTTTGAAGGATATTATTATGGACACATCAATTTCCAGAGGTTTATTATTAACCGGATTAATTTTGATTCCGGGAGGAGCATTGACAGTATTCGCTTCATTTTTTATATCTCTTGCCAATTTTGTCAGATATTTACATACAAAAAAACTCAGTCATTCTGAACCACAAAAAATCTCTGAAGAACTTGTAAAAAAGTGTAGAAAAGAAACTATAGTATGGATTATTATTTTAATCGCTACATTGTTAATATTATACATTTTTATTGAATCAACTGATATTGTCAGCACAATATTTAAACTTATGGATGAAAAAATTCAAAGTGATCCTTTCTGACTTTCTTAAAAGAGGTGATTTATTATGCTAATTTTGGTTATTCCATTTTTTGTAATATTTCTCTTTATATTCAGTCTAATACTTATGGTCAAAGCCAGAAAAAAGAATAAATCTGTTCCGGGTACTTATTCCGAAAATGAAATATACATCAGAACAGTTCTATTTATTGTTTCTTGCATACTTCTTTTAATACTAATTATTATAATTTGTTCAGCAATAATTGCTATGCATCACGGAATGAAAAATATGTAAATATAAGGAGGCTTTATTATGTTTAATGATTTTCTTTGTAGTCTTGAACTTCTCACTATTTTCTGTATCCCACCTGCAGTTCTTGGCTTTTTCGGTTCAAGTCTTATCGGTTATTTTAGAACTTCTGCAATTAATCATCAAAAACCAAATAAGTATAATCAGCATATAATCCATAAAAAAATTTTACTGTTGGTTATTTCCTCTTTATTGACTGTTTTAACCACAGTTACCTTCATTTTTTTGTTCAAGAAGCTTCCGGAATTAATAATTAATTTATAATTCCAACTATATTTAACATCATGAAACGACGTACTTTCAATATACTTTTGGCAGTATTGCTTCTGTTTGGAACTGCCGCTACCATAATTCACCTCGTCTATGCCATGAATGCTTATCAAAATGCTTCAATAATTGAGTTTATCGCAAGGGAGTTATGGTAAATGAAAAACAAAAAATTGTTAAAGCAAATAGCCATTCTGCTGATTGTTGTTATACTTTTTGTATTGATCAATATCTACTTTTACATTATTTTTACCCGCAGGCTTGCCAATAATTTCAGCGGAACTAATCAGATAAAAATGGTTGATGTTGAACTTTATCTTCCGCATGAACTTTCCTCGCATCTTCCTCGCATTGAAACCGACTTCAAAATGGACGGTGATTTGCCGATTCTTGATGGTGCTGCGGCTCTTGTGCCTGTTTACAGTGCTTTTATCGACAATGTTTATCCCAAAGGCTCAGTCACATATATCGGCGGAAAATTCTCCGACGATAATTACTATGGGGAAAATTTTGCAGATGACAGTGTTATGCAGTATCACAATACAATTCGTGGATTTGAGGCTGTCACAGACGGTAAAACTGATATCTTCTTCTGTGCTTCACCTTCTGATGAACAACTGAAATATGCTGAAAATAAGGGAGTTGAGCTTGTTTACACTCCTGTGGGACTGGAAGCCTTCGTATTTTTCGTCAACGCTAAGAATCCTGTTGATATTCTTTCAATTGAGCAGATTCGTGGTATCTACAGTGGAAAATACACAAACTGGTCAGAGGTTGGCGGTGTAAATAGAACAATTAATCCGGTTACACGAATAAAAAACAGCGGCAGCCAGACCACTATGGAGAGATTTATGGGTGATATCCCTTTCGGTTCAAAATCACCATTTATTATTTTTGGCGGTTCTATTGGTTATTCTTTCAGATATTACATGAACGGAATTGTTTCAAACCCGAATGTTAAAATTATTTCGCTCAATGGTGTCTATCCAAGTCCGGAAAATATACAAAACAGAGAGTATCCGATTATTTCCGAGTTTTATGCTGTTTACAGAAAGGATAACAGCAACGAAAATATACCTAAGCTTGTAAACTGGATTCTTTCTGATGAAGGTCAGCAAATCATTGAAGATACCGGCTATATCAGAATCAATTAAGGTCATCTCTAAAAAACCCGTATGGAAAATATTCCATACGGGTTTCATTTTTATTGTACTGTGATTTGTTCAACTGTTTCATCAAGAAGCTGCTGAAGATCTCTGTTATCCGGATTTCCAGAAGCAAGAATTGTACCAAGAGTGGATGCCGGTGTCCAATATGCATCTGTAAGACGCTGCTGAACTGAGAACGGTGCCTGTTCAGCCAATGCCACAACGGCGACAGATTTCTGAACTTCAACAGAATCCATTGCCTTCAAGTTTGAAGGACACTCTCCTGTTACGCTGAATCTTTCAACCTGATGTTCGTAATCAGATAAATATTCCGCAAACTTTGAAGCCCATTCAGGATACTTTGTACCTGAATAAACGCCTGCATACTTATATCCGATAAATCCTGACATCTGAACCTGATTGCCATTAATAGTGTAGGTTGGAAGCTTGGATGCACGAAGATTATCGCCCCACAAATTTTTAAGGTTTTCGGCATCCCACTGACCGCTTACACAGGCAATAACAGTTCCGTTTTCAGCACCTGTGAGGAAACTGTCGTTAACACAGTTAAGGAAGCCCTTATTCTTGCCAATTTCAATCATAGCCTTGGCAACGTCTACACCTTTATATTTTTCTTCGGTTGTATTCCAGTTGCAGAAATTATAAAGTCCCAAAGCACTTGCCTCAGCTTTCAGACCGGCACCGCCAAAGAATGAATATGTATACCAGCCGCTTGACCAGTCCATAGCGAATGATTTGTTATTTTTAGCAGCGATATCGAGAATGGTATCAAGCTTTTCAACATCTTTATCACTGAAATATTCAGCATTATAGTAAAGGAAATAACCGTTTCCTGCGGTAAGAGGATAAGCATATATTTCGCCGCCCTTGTAGATACAGCTTATAACATTATTCTGGATTCCGCCGTTATCCTCTGATATTTTTGATTTATTTATCGCAGGCAGCAGATATTTGTTATTATAAAACTGGTCAAACTGATCGTCAGCGAAATAGAAGATATCAGCCGTAGAATCGGGATTTGCAGCGATATATTCCGACATGGAATTTTCGGGCTTGTCCTCGATAACTATTTTTATTTCGGCATCATTCTTATATTTTTCGCTGAATTCATCACCCATTTTCTGTAAAAATGTATTATCCTCCATATTCCAGATAGTAAGGGTTACTTTTTCCTTGGCTTTAAATGGATTTCCACTGCATGAAGTACATGACATAACACAGGCTGCAGCTGATAATACTGCAATAATTCTACTTTTTTTCATAATATCTTCCTCTCAAATGATAAGTTCCTTATTTCGTATTTTTTTGATTAAATGTATATCCACACATTATTACATTCAGACTATTGAACTGTAATTCAGTTTGCCTGAAGGATTAGTTTTACCTTCTTTCAGAGTTTTTTCCAAAGCACTGATAATTGTAGTATCAATAACGGCAGGGCCGCTTTTTCTGACAATAGCGAAAGAATGATTTGCTTTAACATTAATACCGTTAATATCATAGGGCTTTGCAAGTGAATCATAGATTTCTCCTGCCTTAGCCATAATACGTTCAAAGCTTGTATTGTCGTTGACCTCTTTGAAAACGATAATAAACTGGTCTGAACCTGTTCTGTAAACAGGGGCATCACCGCATTTTCCCTTAATTCTCTCAACAGTAAGATTAAGGAGTTTATCACCTGTATCATTTCCCATATTAATGATAACATCACTGAAATCGTTAATATTCAGCATAACGAAGTAATACGAATCATTTTTTTCGAGAACAGTTTTACCGCTGCAATAATCAACAACGAAGGAAAAACGGTTATTGATATTAGTGATAGCATCATTAAAAACAGCGGAATTAAGAGAAGCCATAGCTTTTTCGTTTTTATCAATGGCAGATTCAAGATTTTTAGCCATTTTTCGTCTGCCCTTTTCTATGAGATTAACAATAACAAACAATACTACACCTGCAAGCACGAAAAACAATTGCATAAGTCTTATTTTAATTACAGTATTGCTGTAATTATCGTCAATTGATTGTTCTGTAATATCAAGAAGGTCATTAACATAGGAGTCAAGCTTATTTCTTGTACCTATAAAGCGGTCAAAGTAAATTGAATTTGCACTTTCG
>JAZQND010000018.1:0-3742 GCA_045627145.1 Ruminococcus sp.
ACCATTTTTTCCCGTATGTCAAATACATTTCAATCACGTTTCTTAATTTTGGATAGTTGTTTATAATGTTAGGTGGTTCTAACAATTTTTATGTTAATTTCGACAACAACTCATACCATTACTTTGTGCAGTATCCCCATAAGCTGTAATAATATCTTAATTGACATATTCTGACAAAAGTGGTAAAATAATAGGTGAGATTTTTTTGGTACACAGCTTTCAGGCAATTAAGACATCACCACACCAAACACCCCTTACGTTTTTATACACCAAAATCTATGTGCGGTGTCGTCTATACTGTGCAGCCATATTTTCAGCATTTTTTCAGGAGGCTTCTTTTAAATGGAATCAAAAAAAATATTAACCGCCGCTGTCGCATTCACAGCACTTCTCTCCGCTTTCGGATGTTCAGAAAATAAAACTTCTGTAGTTGCCGAACCAGAAACAGTAAACACAAATATCGATCCTCACAGTATCGTTTTTGAATGGCAAAACCTTTATCAGGACAAATTAAAAGAATTTGCCTCATCATCTGCCTATTCTGCCGCAAATTCAAGATTCGATATCTATGATATCAATCAGGACGGCACTCCTGAACTCATTCTTTCTCCCAATACCACCGCTGATTCGGTCTGCGAAGTATACACCTACAAGGACGGTCTTGAAAAATTTGCCGATATCGGAACTTATGGTGTTTTCAGATTTATACCGGCTTCAGGCTGTCTCGGATACGAGTATGTCGGCGACGGTTTCGTTTACGGCGAATACCGCAGCATGAACGATGGTTTTGATACCCCTGCCTTTACATTTTATAATAATGTAGCTTCTGCCGCAAGCGGTGCAGTTATCCGATATGAGATAAACGGAGAGGAAGTTTCGCTTATTGAATACGACGAAGCTATGAAACCATATTCGGATTCAGCTTCTGTTTCTATTGGCAGAAAATACACTTTCGGTGAAAAATCAATAGACTATGCTCTCCATTGTTCAGCAAGCTGGGGTGCTGTTCTTTCAAATATCCAGAAAAACGCCTACAAAAAAATCCTTACAGACATTATATCCAATTCTCCGGAAAATGATGCTGCTTTTGAGATAGCCGACCTCGACGGAAACAACGTTCCTGAACTCATAGTTTCAACAGGTATCGCCGATAACTCTGACTGCCGCATTTATTTCCTGAATGAAGCTGAGGTATGTGACCTCGGTTCTTCATGCGGACAGAAAGGCGTTTTCAGCTTCGATGTTGAAAAGAGCGTCATTTTCAGTGCAGAAGGTGCAGAAACAAAGTGCCTGAGCATGAAAGAAGAAGATATCAGCAAATTCAAGCAGTCAGACAGTGTCATGGAGTGCGGACGTACATTCCTCCTCACCAATGATTCTGTAAATTTCGCATTCCAGTAAAGGATAACAGAATGGCTAAATCCCGTTACGTCTACACCTGCAATCAGTGTGGCTACGAAAGTTCAAAATGGAACGGAAAATGCCCGTCCTGCGGTGCATGGAACAGCTTTGAAGAAGAACTTTCAAGCCAGAATGCTGTCGCTTCACGTTCTTCCGCTGTCCAGCCCGCCGCTGACCTCTCCGAACATATCTACGAACTCGCAGATATCGGTTTGGACAACGATGTACGCTATGATACCGGTCTTTCCGAACTCAACCGTGTACTCGGAGGCGGACTTGTAAAGGGTTCTCTCGTTCTTCTCGGCGGCGAACCGGGTATAGGAAAAAGCACCATGCTTCTTCAGATATGCCAGTATCTCGGTGAAGAGCACTCTATCCTCTATGTTTCAGGTGAGGAATCAGCTCGTCAGATAAAACTCCGTGCAAAACGTCTTGGAGTTGATACCGAAAATCTCTATATCCTTACCTCTACAGATGCCGAGTCCATATCCGAAACTATAGCTTCTTCCGCCCCTGATATCGCTATTATCGACTCAATACAAACCATGTGCATTGGAAGGATAACTTCCAGCCCCGGAAGTCTCACACAGGTAAGAGAATGCACCAATCTTTTCATGCATACTGCAAAAAATCAGGAAATACCTATTATAATAGTAGGTCATGTAAACAAAGACGGTGCTATCGCAGGTCCTAAGGTCATGGAACATATCGTAGATGCAGTTCTTTGCTTTGAGGGTGAACGCCATCAAAGCTATCGTCTGCTCCGTGCTGTAAAAAATCGTTTTGGTTCTACCAACGAAATAGGCGTTTTTGAAATGATAGACAAAGGACTTCGTGAAGTTTCAAATCCTTCACAAATGCTTCTCGAAGGAAGACCTCATAACGTTTCAGGCTGCTGTGTTGCCTGCATTATGGAGGGAAGCCGCCCGATTCTTGCGGAGGTTCAGGCTCTTGCCGCAAAAACAAGCTACTCCGCACCAAGAAGAATGGTCACTGGGTTCGATTTCAACAGACTTAACATTATCATCGCAGTTCTTGAAAAACGTCTCGGAATATTTATGGGTTCACTGGACGTTTACCTGAATATTGTCGGAGGTTTCAAGCTTGACGAACCCGCAGGCGACCTTCCGGTTGCTATGGCTCTCTATTCGGGTGTCATGGATAAACAAATCGACGAGGAACTTATCGCATTCGGTGAAATTGGTCTGGGCGGAGAAATACGTTCAGTGCCGCACCTAACACAACGTATCAGAGAGGCTGAACGTATGGGATTCAAAACCTGCGTTATTCCCAAACAGTCCATGTCGTCCATAAACATAAACGAATACAACATAGGCATAATACCCGCAAGTACTTTAAAACAGGCTTTTGCGGCTATAAAATAGGAGGTTGTCATGAAAAAGCTTCTTTCAGTATTTATGACAGGTGTTTTACTTGCCTGTCCGCTTGCTTCCTGCGAAAAAAAAGAAGAGAAAAAAGGCGAAATTACCGAAGGCTATACAAATAATCAGCCGTTTTTCGACCACAACAAAGGTGAATTAAACCACGATGAACAGGTTACCGAAGATTTGAATATTATTTTCAATAACTACTTTATCGGTACAAACAAAAGTAATCCTGACCTCGAACTTACCGCCTATACTCCTACCGCTTACGTCGATAAACTGAAGGAAATAAAAGAATACGAAAATTATCTTCTTAAAATTGATACACAGATAACCCACGAAAAAATGTACTGGAATGAATACGGCGATAACGCACAGCTTACTTTTGACGGTATCCAGAAGGTCTATACCCTGAATGAAGCTTTCAATGAGAAAGCTGAAAATTATATCAAAGAAGAATTCAGCGTTGTTGATTTTGATTTTGAAGTTGAGGCGGTCTGTGAGGTTTATTTCCGCTATACCCTCTCAGGCTCAAACGGCTCTGATACAAGCGATTCTACTGTTTGTGCCGCAAAAATCAAGGACGATGGCTGGAAACTCATCTTTGATTCGTCATCCGGTCTTGCAAATGGTTGATTTTTCATAAATTCTCCCCTGTTCCCGAAAAACAGGGAGAAATTTTTTGCAACACCGCACAAAGCACGTCTGACGACTTTGTATGTCATAAGCTTGTAATTTTTCGTCATATTGCACATTTTTTCTTTTCATGCAGCAGTACGCCTGTGAATTTTCTATGCAATCTGACAAAAAATCTGACTGCGTTTCTGCCATACAATCTTTGTGCGGTATTGCCTTAAAAAAATGCTTGACTTTTATAAAATTGTGTGATATAATTGAATTACCTCATTAGGGGTTTATTTTTTTGCCCCGCCTGAGGGAGGCAAACACCCTACCTT
>JAZQND010000019.1:0-12167 GCA_045627145.1 Ruminococcus sp.
AAAATTATTTTTTATGTTTCCGTGAATTATTCACAGTAAAACATTACATTAAAAAATGTCTGTATGATTTTCCATATTTTCAGAAAAATCATAATTTGGGATCCGGTTAGTTGCTTTTGCAACTATTTTGATCCTAAAAAATAAATTAGTTGCAAAAGCAACTAACCGTCAGACAAAGATTATTATATCATTATTCATAGTATTTGTCAACTTCATTTTCTTTTTGCAAAAGTTCTGACCACCATAAAAAAATTATGTAAAAAAATTATGACTTCAGTCATATATAATTTATGACTGAAGTTACTTTTTACTTTTTCCTCTGAATGCTATAATAACATCATCAACAGTAAATATCACTCAAATGAAAAAAATTATTGCGGGAGGAACTTTATTATGAAAATTCTTTTTTTAAGTCTGGTTATGTATTTGACAGTAACGCTTGGTGCAGGTGCCGCAACAATTTTATAACAACACAGAGGATATCCTGTGTCCTTCAGGATGCAATCTCTCTCTTGTGCTATGTAATACGGAAAAAGAGCTTTGAAACATAAAAATATGCTTCAAAGCTCTTTTTTATTTATTATTTTTCTTTGATTTTCCATTGTAAAACAAAGCTGCATTTTTTGACATCATTTCCAGTACAGCTTCTGTTCTCTCAAGCTCATCACTGTCGATTCCTTCCAAAAGAACGCTGTTCCATTCTCTTAATATTCTGACAAGTGTATGCTTAAACTCTGTTCCCTTCTCTGTAAGAGAAAACAAAAATGATCTGGAATCTGCGGGATGCTGATTTCTCATCACAAATCCCTTTCCCTCAAGTTCTTTCATTGTTCTCGTCATGACGCCCTTGTCATAATGTATCTCTTTTATAAGTTCGTCCTGCGTTTTTCCGTTTTGTTCTGCCGGAAATCCTTTGCTGTTTCCGGAATCATTTCTGTACATCATCAGAAGAATTATTCCATCAGCGGCATTAAGTCCATAAGGTTTAAGTGCATCCTTAAGATACATCTTAAAATACTTATCCGCAACCATCATATTTTTTCCGATTCCTTCAAATCTTTTCATCCTGTATCTCCGTTTCAGAAATTATAAAAAAATTTATTACTTGATTTTTTTCATTTATTATTACTTTGATCTTTAGAGGAAATATATAGATATAAGCTATAAATAAAACTTATTACTAATATTAAATACAGAGGATATAATACTATTTTAAATACCTTATTCATATTTCTGTTTATTATCAGGCATATCGTATCAAAACCTATAACAAATCCAAGATCATACAAAACTCTTTTATATCTCTCCGCTCTCGACTCATTATCCGAAAAAATATCATCAGACGCTTCAGCTTTAACTTTTTCAAAATAAAAAACTTCTCCTGTCATACCGGATAAGGATATGATTTTACGCCATCCGCAGTCTTCAAAAAATGTTAAATACTCATTTTTTTCATCTTCATTTTTAAAATGACGAAAATCTATTTTTACAGTTCCGATACCGTTTCCGACAGCATCATCTTCTGAAACCGTTCTGAATGTATACCCTGAAAAAAATGAAACTTTTTCAAGTCTATATCCTTTTTCTATCTGTGAATTTATCCACTTTTCTTCTTTTTCTATATTAATAAAATATTTATATTTTTTCATATTAATCATCCTCTCTCTTTATCATAAATCAGTAATTATACTTTTTTGCAGCATCTACAAGTGTCTGAAGTCTTTGTACTTCAAGCGCCAGAACTTCTTTTCCGAGTTCAGTTACAGTGTACATTTTTCTTCTTTTATCCTCTCCCGGAACAGACTCAATAAGCTTTCTTGAAAGAAGATTTTCAATTGCACCATACATAGTCCCGGCTGCTATTCTTACTTTTCCTTCGCTGAGCTCCTCAACCTTCTGCATTATGAAATAACCATGTCCGGGTTCATTAAGTGCAAGAAGAATATAAAAAGTTGTCTCGGTTAAAGGAAGATATTTTGTCAGATTCATAATCGTCTCTCCTTCTCTGTATAGTAAAACTATTTAGTACAACTATTTAGTCAAACTATTCATCCGAACTATATAGTTTAACTGTATAGTTATATTATATACAGTCTGACTGTATATGTCAAGTGTTTTTTAAAAATTTTTTCAAAAAAAATCCCTCTCTCATATGAGAGGGGGCGATATACTTAAATATATTCATTTATAGTTACGGGCTCTGTGTTATTATAAATATCTGAAGTTATCATCACAGTAAGAATATTCTGCACTGATTTTGTCATCAACTTTATTTTTGATATCCGAGAGATTAAGACCTGCCCAGCCTCCGAATATCAATCCTAAAACTGCTAAAATGATAATGATTTTGACGATCTTCTTAATGGTCGATTTCAGCAAAAATTTAATTACAGCAATTAAAACAATAACTGCAATGATTCCATATACTAAATCCGGCAATGCAAATGACATATCGATCCTCTCCTTTTACTTTTATTTTACCATAACACTGTCAATTATTCAATAATATAATCGTAACACTAAAAACAGGACTGTGAACATTTCACTGCTTTGAGATCAGGGCAATGATCGCTGAATTCTTCAATATTTGTTCCGCTGTTTATTACAAAATTAGTGATATCCAGATTTTCCAGATTCTGACTCCATGAAATCATTTTAGACATATCAGTAACTTTTTCTATATTAAAGTTGCTGATGTTAAGTGATATTAAGCTGCCAGCGTGTGAGAACATTTCGCTCATATTGGTAACATTGCCTGTATCGAAAAAGCTCAGGTTATATTCCTGCTGTCTCTTTTTATAACATGAATGAGCAGCCAAAGTGATACAGCCATCATAATTGCCTCTGTTATCGGCTGTGCCCACAGCATACCGTTAAATCCGAGAAAGCGGTTCAGCAGTAAAAGCAATGGGATATACAGTATGAGCTGTCGTACAAGAGTTATTCCAAATGCATACTGCGGTTTTCCCATTGCCTGAAATGACATTCGGCACATAGATACCGTTCCGACAAACGGCAGAATAAATATCAGACAGCGCAAAACATGTGAACCAATTTTTATAACCTCCGCTGAATCTGTAAAAATATCTGTCAGCTGTGGTGCAAATATGAAATAAAGAAGCATAAGAACAGCCTCTGTACCTGTAACTGTAAAAACGCCCGCTTTAAGTATCTTACGCATTCTGTCCGTATTTCCGGCACCGTAATTATAGCCCATTATAGGCTGCGTTCCTGATGCAAATCCCTGGTAGACATAACTGCCCAGAGACAGTACCTTCTGAGCTATGCCCATAGCTGTTACTGTAAGTTCACTGTAATTTACCGCAAGGTTGTTATTAACCGTATAAGCAGCCGAAGTCAAAAGCGTTTCCAGCGATGCAGGCACTCCGACCCAGTAGATCTGAGCCAGTATCTCTTTTGTCGGCAAAAGCTTCTTTAATGACGGACGAAGCAATGTTTTTCTGCGTACATAATATAAAACGGATACTCCGAAACCTGCCGCATTGCTGATAATTGTTGCGAGTGCAGCACCTCTTACCTGCATATTTAGTGTAAAAATGAACAGAGGATCAAGAACGATATTTAAAATTGTTCCGACTATCATTCCCGTCATTGAATATCTGACAGATCCTTCACTTCTGAGCAATGCACCTGTTGTATAGCTTCCCATAGTAAAAAAGCTGCCCGCCAGTATAACCTGAACATATTGCTTTGTAAATTCGAAAGTATTGTCCTTGGCTCCGAGGATCCGGACTAAAGCCGGCAGAAATGCAAGTCCGAACACCATGACTATGATACTGTTTATAAATGTAAGTGTAAAAGCAGCAGTCAGTGTATGCTCCGCCTTATCCTTTTCATTTGCTCCGAGACACCGTGCTATATATGATGAAGCTCCTGTACCTATCATATTTGATATGGCAACAGTAACCATCATTACCGGATATGCAAGATTAACAGCCGCAAGCTGATAATCGTTACCTGTAAGTCCGATAAAGTATGTATCCACAAGATTGTAAAGCACCATAACAAACATACCGAATATCAGCGGTATGCTCATTTTAACAACTGCCCTGACAGGTGCTTCTTCACTAAGCGTATATATTCTTCTGTCTTCTTTGTTTTCCATTTTATTATACTTTCCTTTAATGTAAAAAAATTATCCGTTGTTTTAATTATATCACAGCACTTTCATCACGGTCAACCAACATTTTCAAGTAAGTGACCGCATTTTTCGACATCTGTTTCCGACTTACGGAGTTTGCCGTTTAAAAAGCCGTCAGTTCCCGATAAAATCAAGAACTGACGGCTATAATTCTATAATTTTTTTTTGTGCATATTTTTTAGAAAAGTAAAACAGAAAAATATAACAACACAGAGGATATCCCCCGCCTCTGCAGGCGGCGGGTTCTATCTTTCCGCTCAGTCGGAGTACAATCTCCGACTGTTTGGTCAGCGATTCTGCGAATCGCCTCTGCGAGTTCAAAGCAGAGCTTTGAATCAATAATCATAAAATACCTCAATCTTCCTTCTGATTCTACCTCACGGTGGAAACTATTGATTATATCATTCTCACTGTTGGACGTACTAAAAAAATGCACCTGCCTGACAGCAAGTGCATTTTTGACTATTTAATTGTATTCTATGACGCATGTAATCAGCATCTTACATATCTTCAGATTCAAAGATCTGTGTTGTTCAAAGCTCTGCTTTTAACAAGCAGAGGCGGGGGATATTCTCTGTGTTGTTATACCATAACTGTCGGAAAAACGCTATACTTTTTAGCCGACACATTCGCCGACGAGCAAAACTGTCTGCCGCTCTTATTATTTCAGTTTCAGTAAAATCTGAATCAATCAATGTAACAGAAAAAGAAAAACGCCAAAGTCTTTTGATGACCTTGACGTTTGATTTGTATCTGCACGTCAGAATGGAGATAATTCAGATAAATTGTAATTTACTATTTAATTATAAACTCGTTCCGCCATTATCTTTATAGTAATTTTCTATAGTCTCAAATATTTTTTCGGGTGATTCGTAATCTATAACATTTTGTGGTATTTTATCATTATCATCCATTTCAACAGAATATGTTCCATCTTGTTCTTTATAAATTGAATAATTATAAATTTTCCCATTTAACTCATATTTTGCACTATCAACTAATTCAGGAGTATATGAACCCTCTTCAGTATTAAAAGACATAAATAAATAACTTGAGACCAGTATTAAACATATTAAACTTGGTATAAAAAATAATATTTTTAATATTTTCTTTTTCATATTTGAAAATATAAATGCCATAGCATTAGCTATAACAAGTGGAATCAACCCTATTGTTAATACAAATCCACATTCGTCCCATGCAAGGCTGGCTAGCATTGCATTAGGATTTCTAATTGTCATATCATGTTTTAAAAATGGAATTGAGAAGTATATTAAACAGATAATACCAACTATATTCAGTATTATAACAAGAATTTTTTCAATTTTATTGTCATTTTTCTTTTTTATCATTTCATTTACCTCCATAAATTACTATTTATCTGAATAAGTGTCAGATAAGCATATCGACTACAAAATTGTCGTACTATTCGCTTCCATTAAATTATCAAATTCGCCTATTTTACGAGGATATTATATCATTTCCGAGCATCACGAATAATCAATCGAAAAATCACACGCCAAGAAAAACACCCCTATAAATAGAGGCGTTTTTCTATAACGTCAAATGAACCATATCTCCATTCTGACGTCCAAATATGGTTGGGACGGCGGGATTTGAACCCACGGGATGACAGAGTCAAAGTCTGTTGCCTTACCGCTTGGCTACGTCCCAACATTGCGACTTTAATATTATAACATATAATATTAAAAAAATCAATAGCATTTAAAAAGTTTTTTATTTTAAATAAAAATAACATTACTCATACAGAAACGTTAGAGAAGCCCTAAAGTTTCTGTATGAGTACTATTGCTCCACCAACTAAATCCTGAATTTTTCAGCTTGTCCTGACGAAGAAATTCTGTGTCAGAAAACCTTGCCTTTCTCCGTCATTACTTCGCATAAAATATTCAGGATTTAATTGGCGGAGCAATATAAAGGTCATGTTTTCAGATAGTTTGAATGTTTTTTCTTTTTCTTTTCTTCATACATCATCTGGTCGGCAAGAGTGACGAAATCAAAGAGTTCCTCATCCGATTTTGGCACTTTTATGACATAGCCCGTACTTGCACTCAATCTGAAAGGATTATGGCTGTCCTGATTGATTTTCTCGATATTCCGCTGGATATCGGAAGTCAGACGTTCAGCACGTTCTTTTGAATAATCAGAACCGAATACAATAAATTCATCACCGCCGAAACGGCAGAACACTTCATTGTTGACACAGGAGCTGACCAGAACATCCGCAATATTGCAGATAGCCATATCACCGATACCGTGACCAAAAGTATCGTTTATCATTTTCAGACCGTCAAGGTCAATAAACATAAGCATTATCTTCTTTTTGTTTTTGACGCAAAGGCGGTAAAGCTCGGTAGTAGCCTTAACGAAGCCGTTTCTGTTGTAAATACCGGAAAAAGTATCCTGAGCGTAGAGCTTTTCAAGACGTTTTACTGCACTTTCAAGACAGATTATTTTCCTGAGATTTTCAAGAGAATTACTGATATTAATGCAGAAAGTTTCAAAAAGCGGATTATTCAGCGGAATTTTCAGACATCTGAGGGCGATGTAACCGAAACAGCAGTCTGCCGAATGAAGCGGGATAACGTAGAGAAGCTTGCCGGAAACGTAAGAATCAGGGATTTCCGGAAGGATATCACTTGGTTCTATTTTATTCACTTCATGGAAAACGCCGTTTTTATAGGCTATCGGAACAAGCATTTTCTCGGTGTAGCATTTAGGAAGCATTTTATCCGTCAGTAGGTTTTCCATGCCGCTTTCAGGGAAAGCCGCACTGCTCCAGTTATCGCATAAGCAAAGGTAAAACTCCTCGGGATTGATTGCGGCACAGAAATTTTTCAGGCACGAAATATATTCCCTGTAATTGTTGCAGCCGATAAGGTCACAGGAAAGCTTATTGAGGGCAGAATTAATTCTCTGGGAATTTTCAACCCTCGTGTAGTTGCTGTAATTAAGTGATTTGAAATAGCCGGCATCAGTATGGGCATTTTCACGGCAGCCGCAGCTTTCCGTAAAATTGGTAGACATTCCGAGTATAAGACTTCTTTTCTGAGGGCCGTAAATGAAGTGGTTATACAGGGTTTTGCAGGCGATTTTTCCTGAATTTTCCAAAGGACGTGCAACGGAAGTAAGTTCAAGCTGATAATTATCTGAGAGGTAGGTATTATCAAAGCCGGTAACCTTCACATCATCAGGAACAACGTAATCAAGCTCTGTAAGGCGATTTATAGCGGAAGCCGCCATAACATCGTTGGCACATATAATCGCTTCGGGCATTATCCTGCCGCTTGCGATAAAGGCATCAACAGCGTCTTTTCCGGAATGGGAGCGAAAATCGCCGCAAAAGATACGCTCATTTTCAATTGGGATATTTCTTTCACGCAGAACAGAGAGAAAAGCCTCAAGGCGGTCACGGCTTTCGGGGTTATCTGCCGGGCCGGAAATGTAATTGAATCTCTGACAGCCATGCTTATCTATCATGTGTTCGGTAATTTCACGCATTGCCGTGACATTGTCGATACCGATATAATAGAAGCTGGGAACGTCATTGTCAATGCTGACAGCGGGGATACCTGCCAGTTTTATACGTTCAAGGATAGCTGCTGCTGTGTTTTTGTTTGTAAGGGTATTGGTAAGAAGTATTGCACCGTCAAATTTTCTGAAATCGGGGAGATTATAGATATTAAATTCCCCGGCGTCATGTTCCGGACTGTTCAGAAGTCCGCTGAATGAAGTAAAAACGAACACATTCATTTCGTATTCAGGTGCAGATGAAGAAATGCCGTTTATTATCTCACTCTGGTAGCACTGGTTGATTTCTTCAGCGATGAGTGCGATTTTAAAGCTCTTCATTGGGGTGTACTGCCTCCTTTCATTATGTCCGACGTATAACGTATATAGAGATTATACAATAGTTTTTGAAAAAAATCAATACAATTGTATTATTTTTATTATTAGCCGAATTCATTTTCCATTAATATTTACCTGCGGCGTTCTTTCGCACTGCAAGATGGATATACAGTTGTTTTTATCAGAATGTTTTTTAGTCTCTCACTCTTTTTCCTTTCCTGATTATTGCCGAAAAACCGAAATTATACCCGTTTTTTTTCACAATTTATCATAAATGCCGAAAATCTGAGGCTATATTGACAAAATCCAAAAAAATGGTATACTAATATTAGCGGATAATTTTTATTGCTGATTCATTCGCTGTGCGTTTGCTTTCAGCACCAGACGAAAAAAATATGTCCCTTCACGGGACAGGCTTCGGAGGTTAATATGAATATATGGCACAACATCAGTCCTAAACGTATTAGTCCGGATGACTTCATAGCTGTTGTCGAAATCGGTAAGGGCAGTAAAATCAAATATGAGCTTGATAAGGAAACAGGTCTTATCATTATGGACCGTATCCTCTATACCTCTACTCATTACCCTGCTAATTACGGCTTCATTCCACGAACTTTCTCGGACGACCACGACCCGCTTGATGTGCTTGTACTTTGCTCCGAAAAACTTGTACCTCTTACACTGGTAAGATGCTATCCTATCGGCGTTATTCGTATGCTCGACAACGGCAACAAGGACGATAAGATTATCGCCATTCCGTTCGACGATCCGAATTATAATATGTACAAGGATATCGAAGAGCTTCCAAAGCACGTTTTCGATGAAATGACTCATTTCTTTACTGTCTACAAGGAACTTGAAAATAAAACTACCGCTGTTAACGAGGTAGACCATGCGGACGTTGCAAAGGAAATTATTGCAGGGGATATTGAGCATTATATTGAGTCATTCTGTAAGTAAAATTATTTAATTGCGAAAGGAGTATCGCACGTCTATCCGTGCGAAAACATTTTTATGACAGCTTCAAGTGAAATTTTATTCGGCAGCGATTCAAACGTTGCACCTATCGGCATCATCGCCATGAACAGCGTTACCGAGCTTGGTAAAAAAATCGACGATTACCTCGTAAACTGGGCAGGAAAGGGCGGCATTGATGTTGATACCTTCCTCGTTGAAAGCGAATGTCCACGTTTTTCTTCAGGTGATGGCAAGGGACTTATCAAATCCACTATCCGTGGCAAAGACCTCTTTATTATTGTTGATGTCGGAAACTACAGCATTAAATATGATTACTTCGGTATGCAGAACGCAATGTCTCCTGATGACCATTTTCAGGATCTGAAGCGTATTATTCAGGCTGCAAGCGGCAAAGCACACAGAATTACCGTTATCATGCCTACTCTCTACGGCGGCCGTCAGCACAGAAGAAGCTACCGTGAATCACTTGACTGTGCCTGTGCTTTACAGGAACTTGAAGCTATGGGCGTTTCAAATATCGTTACATTTGACGCTCACGATCCGAGAGTTCAGAACGCTATCCCTCTTATGGGCTTCGATAACGTTATGCCGACTTATCAGGTTCTCAAGACCATGCTCAAGAATATCAGCGATATCAGCTTCAATAAGGACAATTTCATGATAGTAAGCCCTGATGAAGGTGCTTTGAACAGAAATATGTACTACGCTTCCGTTCTCGGCGTTAACATGGGTATGTTCTACAAAAGACGTGACTACTCCACTATCGTAAGCGGACGCAACCCTATCGTTGCTCATGAATATCTCGGAAATCCTGTTGAAGGCAAGGATATCTTCGTTGCAGACGATATCATTTCTTCCGGTGAATCCATGCTTGATGTTGCATATAACCTCAAGAAGCAGAATGCAGGCAGAATCTTTGCATACGCTACATACACCATCTTCACAAACGGTCTTGAAAAGTTCGACAAGGCTTACGAAGAAGGTCTTATCAACGGCGTTTTCGGCACAAACCTTACTTACAGAACTCCGGAACTTCTCAGCAGACCTTGGTTCCACGAAGTTGACGTTTCAAAGTATATTGCCTACTTCATTGAAGCTATCAATCATGACGTTTCAATCAGCAAGATAATTGATCCTCATGCTAAAATTGATAATCTTCTTAAAAAGTATAAAATGAAATAATTATTTCCCAAAAATAAACAGCACCGTGCATTTTTTGTACGGTGCTGTTATTTTTATTATGGACCCCTATAGCTCAGCTGATTTTCAGCCTTCAATTTCCTTGATGAGGTTTATCATTTCGATAGCACCTTCTGCACATTCACTGCCTTTGTTGCCTGCCTTTGAACCTGCACGTTCAATAGCCTGTTCGATATTTTCGGTTGTGATAACGCCGAACATTACAGGAATATCGCTCTGGAGAGAAACCTGTGCAATTCCCTTAGCCGCTTCATTGCAAACAAGGTCATAATGTGAAGTGCTTCCTCTGATTATTGCACCAAGACAAATTACAGCGTCGTATTTGCCTGATTTAGCCATTTTGGAAGCAATAAGCGGAATCTCAAATGCTCCCGGAACCCATGCAACGTCTATGGATTTTTCTTCGATACCGTGTCTTTTAAGGGTATCCAAAGCACCTCCGAGAAGCTTGGAAGTGATAAATTCATTGAAACGTGCAACAACAATTCCTATTCTTGCATCTTTTGATGTGAGATTACCTTCGTAAATTTTCATATAATTAACTCCTTTACTTAATAAGCGGATTTTCGTAACCGTGTTTAGGATAATAATCCGCAAGCATTTTAACTGTTTTTGTTTTGGTTGAAGCAATGTTGAACATAAGCGGCTTTTTTGAATTATTGAGATAAAGTTTCAGCATTCTGCCGCTGTATTCGTAACTGACGGTCTCTTTAGGTATAATTCCGCCGTTGATAAACATTGAAACTCTTATGCCTTCCGGACTTAAAAAAGTAACGTAAGAAAGAGAAAAAAGCAGAGCAAAAGTTATCAGCAGATATATCAGACCTGAAAATCCGATAACTATTGCCGGTATAAAAGCTATGACAAGGCATGAGATAATTGAAGAAATATTGGTCACAGATGATATAACGGCCAGTTCTTTAGCCTTGAAAACCGAGATAAGCATGGTTACATCATAGACAAATGCGGCGATATCTGCAATAATCATAAAAATTGAAAGTATTTTGATTATCATCTATTATCCCTCCTGCTTTTGACTTGAAGGTTTGACATAAGTTTTTTCAATATGGAAAATTTCTTCGCTGGATATGAACCTTTCACCGTCAAAATTCATTTTCAGAATGTAGGGCATATAGTCAATTATCCGCAGGAAATCGTCAAATCCCGATGTACTGATATAGTAATTGATAATAGTGCTGAGTGACGTTCCGTGAGTACCGACTACGACATTCTGATTCGGATGTGCGGCAAGAATAGCTTTAACAGCCTCTATATTTCGTTCCTGAACCTCTTGCAGACACTCTCCGACCTTGGTTTTGAATGTAAAATTTCTCCACTGCCGTCTGGTGAAATCGAGAAAATCTCCCACCACATCTCCGCTAAGACGTTCACGGAGTCGGCTGTCAACAACAATTTCAAGTCCGAGTCTTTCGGCAAGGGGGAGAACAGTATCGTAAGCACGTTTATACGGACTTGAATAAATAGCCGAAATATCAATTTTTTCAAGTACATCTGCTGCTTTCAACCTGTCCTGAAGTCCCTCATTTGTAAGCGGACGGTCAGATGTGTTTTTGAATTTGTAATCCGGCTGGGCGTGGCGTACAAAGTATATTGAAGTCATGTTCGTTCACCATTAATAATTCAGAAGATGTCCCATTTTATCACGTTTGGTTTTCAGGTAAAACAGGTCATAGGCTGTAGCACTCACCTGAATCGGTACACGTTCACTGATTTCGATTCCGAAACCGTTCAGACCATAGATTTTTTCAGGATTATTAGTCAGCAAACGGAGAGTCTTACAGCCAAGTTTACGCAGTATCTGGGCACCGATGCAGTATTCACGCATATCGCCCGGAAAACCGAGAGCAAGATTGGCTTCAAGAGTATCCATTCCGCCGTCCTGAAGCTCGTAGGCACGGAGTTTATTAATAAGTCCTATGCCACGGCCTTCCTGACG
>JAZQND010000020.1:0-16987 GCA_045627145.1 Ruminococcus sp.
CTGAGAAAAAGCAGCTATGCACAGCATCTGCTGCGTCAAGCCCTCTCGTAGTGCGAAAGCACGCCTTCGATGGCTTTTCTTGCATCTACTGTACCTATCTGCTTTTTCTTACTCAAAACGGGTTTTTAGAGGTGCCCTAAAGACGGTGTATATATGCACCGTCTTTTTTATGCGATAATTTTTATTTCAAAGTTGTAAAATCATTGACAAATGCTTTTAGTTTTGATATAATTTAATTGTTAATCTGCTTTGTAAAGGACGTTGATGTGATGTTAAAATTTTTCAGTACACGTCTGCTGGCAGGCATTCTGGCAGCAGTATCTTTTTTGAGCCTTTTGGGCTGTACTGACAGCAATGTTAAATCATATAATTCAACTGTAAGCATCAAAATAAATGATTCAGAATACTATCTCTCAAAACTTTCAGATATAGAAAAGAAATTCTTCTGCATAGACGTAACCCTCACTTCCAATGAACAGGAAGAATTGAACAAACCTTATAAACTCAAGCTTAATGATGTAAATGATTTTTCTGATATTGAATATGTAAAGCCCGGGAGCTATACCATCAAGCAGTTTGATATATCTGCCGGCTTCGACCTCCCTTTCAATATTGATGATATAAAGGGAACTGTAATATCTGTCCAGCTCGGAAAAAATGTTGATGTAAACCTTCAGGCTAACGAAAGACCTTTCACTCAACCGTTAAATGAAATACTCGACTCACCGAAATTTTCAAACAAAATTCAGGTGAAAGGTATTCTTTATGACATCGAATATATTCAGGAAAGCCTTTCATTTGATTTTGACCACGCTGTTGACAAAAAAGCCGAATGTACCGATGTTGAGGGACTTTATCTCCTGTTTGACGGAAGCGGCGAAAAACGTACCATAACCGGCTTGGAATTCACTTCTGATGTATGCTTTCTCTGGGGCGGCATGACTATCGGCAGCAGCATAAGCTCAATAACAAACGAAAAAAACGGTACTATCGGTGTACCTTCTTACGGCGAGGGTTCGCCCATTCTGAAATATGACTGCACTGATACAAGCTTTACCTTTATTAATCCGGATAACGGCAGAATCATCGAAATAGGACTTTACAGCGGTCTTACAACTGTTAAAAGCATAAAATATCTGTTCGGAAAGGAAGAAATAAAGTGAGTTCAATAAAATCAGTCTGGATAAATCTGCTTTCGCTTATCGCTATTCCAATTCTATTTTTAAGAACAATCGCCGCTGTCATCATACAAATCGTCCGTAAAATCTATATTCCCGCCGTTGCCGCCGCAGGCTGTATCCTTATATTGAAAATTCGTGGTGCAGACCTGAAGAAAATGCTCTCCTTCGCTATGAACTTCAACCTTAAAAAGGCGGTTATTATTGCGGCTGTCATTGTCGGCATGATAGCTCTTGCAGGTCTTTTTGACATCATCTTTAAAAAAATATACGATTTCGGCAAATCAAACTGTGAAGCATATCCTGATAAAATTTGTCCGATTTTCAAATTGCTCCATGCACTCTATATCGCAACTGCTTTCGTTATGAATTTCGCCGTAATAATCTCTGCTGCGGTCTCCATTGCTTTCCTCGGCGAGGTTTACGTTAAATGCTGTCATTGGTCACAAAAGCTCTGCGGACTTAAAATTATAGATTACATCAAGCTTTTCCCGAATAATGACATAATCTATTTCGCCGCCGAATGTGCATTGATAATCGGAAGCATTGTATTGGTAATAATCTTTTCCGGCTTGGACATTAACAAACTCGTTATCAAAAACAGCAGCCGAAAAATTTCAGGCTTTTCCGTTCTTATCCCACGCCTCAACAAAACAGGAAGCTTTTCACGCTTTCAGCACGACAGACACCGCAAAAGTGAGGGCGGAAATACTACTATCGGCATTAAAAAATTCGGCTTCGATGCTTACGGCTATAATAAATTCGGCGTTGACGTTTCAGGCTCAAACAGAACCTTCTACAGTGAACGTCTTAATGAAATGCTTGCACTTTCCAATAAAGCTGAAGAACAAATGAAAAAGCGTGAGTTTGACTACGCTCTCCATGATGTAAGAAAAGCCGCTGAAATAGGCTTGAAATGCCTCATTGCCCACTGGACGGGTACTGACAGCGACCTTATGATATTTGATTCACTCAAAATCTGCGAAGAACGCTGTCTGCTTGATTCAAATACACTCAACAAAATGCACCATCTCAGAAGACACTGCAATGACGCACAGCACGATAATGGTGAAGTTAAACAGATAAATCAGGTTTACTTCTGCATACAAACTCTTAAAGCATTCTTTGTTATTGTTGAACAAAGACTCAATATCGAAATTGTTAAGGGCGACCTTGCCCTTGACTATACGGATATGTTCAACGATATAGACGAAACAGTATAAAGTCAAATTCTGAATAATTGCGGCGGACAGCAAATTTTTGCTGATTCCTGCCGCTTTTTTCATATTCTTCAAAAGTTCTTGCTATTTCATAGCATAAACCGATTGACATTAATTTCCCTGCGTGATATAATAAAGTGTGTATGTGCGGATATTATCATGCATAAACTTATATGACCAAGTCCGCAAATAAATGTTTGGAGATAAATAAATTGATAAAAACAGTTAATGGTATAAAAATAAACTACGAAGAAAAAGGCGAAGGCGAACTTATCGTTCTGCTTCACGGCTGGGGAAGCAATATCGGTCTTTTCGCAAACCTCATAAACCTCCTTTCGCCTAAGTATAAGGTCGTCGCTATGGATATGCCCGGATTCGGCAAAAGTGATGAGCCTCCCGCCGCATGGGAAGTAAGCGATTACGTTCAGTTCATTATCGACTTTCTTAAAGACTATGACTGCAAAAATGTCATGTTCCTCGGTCACAGCTTCGGCGGGCGTGTTATCATCAAACTCAACAGCCGTACAGACCTCCCCTTCACTATTTCAAAGGTCATCCTCGTTGACAGTGCAGGAATCCTTCCGCCCAAATCAAACAAGAAAAGCTTCCGCACTTACTACTACAAGTTCGGAAAAGCTGTTCTTTCAACCAAAATCGCAAAGTTTTTTGCTCCGGATGCTCTTGAAAACTTCCGAAAGAAAATGGGAAGTGCAGACTACGCCGCCGCTTCTCCGCTTATGCGTCAGGTTCTCGTCAAAACAGTCAACGAAGACCTCGAACCCCTCCTTCCGAATATCAAATGCCCTACACTTCTTGTATGGGGCGTTAACGATACCGCAACCCCTCTCTCCGACGGTGAAAAAATGGAGAAGCTTATCCCGGATTCAGGACTTGTTAAACTTGAAAATGCAGGTCATTACTCTTTCCTTGAACAACAGTTTACCTTTAATCGTGTTATGTCATCATTCATGAAGCTTGACGACTGATTCCGTATCATCAAACTATGTAAGGAGACTTATCAATGTTAACAGTATTATGGTGCATTTACGCCGCAGTTACTCTCACCGGCATTATCTTCTACGGACTAAGAGAATTTCACATGTTACAGCTCAACGGCTACAAAACCCCTGAGCATTCCTGGTGGATGAAAAAAAATTACCGAAGATATATCCTTCCTGCCGCTTTCCTCGTTTTGCAGATTCCGCTTTTTATATTCTCTGCCAAAATAGGTGCTGTGGTCATGGCTGTCATCAATGCTTTGTTCATTGTGGTCTATAAACCCGGAAAAAAATTCAAGAAACCGCTTAAATTTACTGCCCGCATGACAAGAATGCTCACTACTTTCTTCATTCTTGTTGCAGTTTTCTATGTTATTGCCTTCCTCATCGGCAAAAAACACGGCACAAGCAATACAGATTGTCCGCCAATATGGTTCAACAGCCCATTGTGCTTCATTCTGCCGGGAACAGCCCTTTACCTCACTCCGATTCTCGCTCCGCTTTCCAATATCATCAACAAGCCTATCGAAAAATCGGTGCAGAACTGGTATATCAACGATGCAAAACGTATCCTCGGTGAATGCCCTTCACTTCATAAAGTCGGCATTACAGGAAGCTACGGCAAAACCAGCATGAAATTCTATCTCGATGAACTCCTCAATTCACAGTATAATACACTCAAAACCCCCGAAAGCTTCAATACCCCGATGGGCGTTACAATAACTGTCAGAAACAGCCTCAAGCCTACCCACGAATACTTTATATGCGAAATGGGTGCAAGACGTGTTCACGAAATCAAGGAACTCTGTGATATCGCTGAACCGCATGACGGTATCATCACTTCTGTAGGTCCTCAGCACCTCGAAACCTTCGGCTCTATAGATAATGTCCTCAATACCAAGTTTGAACTCGCAGACTGCGTTAAGGCTAAAGGCGGAAAAATCTACCTCAACGGCGATAACGAGCTTATCCGCAAGAAAGCTTCTGAATATCCTTCCGCCGTACTTTACGGTCTTCAGGAAGGCAACCACTACCGTGCAACCGATATCGCTGTTTCCGCAAGAGGTACGGACTTCACGGTCACTGCTCCCGACGGCGAATCAAAACGCTTCTCCATGAAGCTTTTAGGCGAACATAACGTTCAGAACGTCCTCGGTGCTATAGCTTATGCACACGGTACAGGCATTCCTCTCGAAAAGCTTACACTTCCCGTAAAGCGTATTGCCGCAGTTCCTCACCGCTTACAGCTTCTTGACAGGGGAAGCGGCGTTACATTCATCGACGACGCCTATAACTCAAATCCAAACGGATGCCGTGCTGCTTTGAGCGTTCTCGGACTTTTCGATGCCTGCCGTATACTGGTAACTCCGGGTATGGTCGAACTTGGTGCAAAACAGGAAGAACTCAACTTCGAGTTTGGTCAAGAAGCCGCAAAAGCCTGCGATTACATCATTCTCGTGGGCAAAAATCAGACGCTTCCTATTTTCAACGGCATTAAAGATGCCGGTTTCGACATGAACAATGTTTTCGTTGCTGATAACCTCAATGACGCACTTTCTCATGTCTATTCCTATCAGACCGATAAAAAGAAGATCGTTCTTTTAGAGAACGACCTCCCTGATAATTATTAATATACTAAGGAGATAATTTTTATGAAGATCAATCTTGCAGTACTTTTCGGCGGAAAAAGCGTTGAACATGAGGTTTCCGTCATTTCTGCCGTTCAGGCAATAGCAAGCTTAAACAAGGAAAAATACAACATAATCCCTGTCTATATGACAAAGAAAAGCGAATTCTGGACAGGCGAAAAACTCATGGATATCAATAATTTCAAGGATATCCCCGCACTTTTGAGCGAATGTACGGAATGTGTTTTTGTAAGAAGTGAGGGAAAGGTTCAGCTTGTACGTCAGAAAGCAAAGAAATTCGGCTCAAATCTCATTTCTGATATAGACATTGCTTTCCCTATCGTTCACGGAACAAACGTTGAGGACGGTGCTTTACAGGGCTACCTCCAGACTCTTGACATCCCGTATGTAGGCTGTGACGTTCTTGCTTCCGCTGTGGGAATGGATAAATTTGTAATGAAGATCCTCCTTAAAGATGCCGGATTCCCCGTTCTTGACTGCTGCCGCTTCTCATCATTCGATATCGACAATATCGACGCTATGATAGAAAAGGTCGAGAAAAAATTCGGCTATCCGGTTATCGTAAAGCCTATAAATCTCGGTTCAAGCGTCGGCATATCAAAGGCGAGCGACCGTGACGGTCTTATCAAGTCAATAGAGGAGGCTTTTGAGTTCGCTGACCGTATTCTCGTTGAACCCGCTGTTGTTAAGCTGAAGGAAATAAACTGCTCCGTTGTCGGTGACAGCGAGGAAGCAGAAGCTTCTGTATGTGAAGAACCCGTTCAGGCAAGCAGTGACGAGATTCTCAGCTACGAACAGAAATACGTCGGCGGAGGCGGTAAAAACGGCGGCGGAAGCAAGGGTATGGCTACCCTGAAAAGAAAGATACCTGCCGAAATTACTCCCGAACAGGATGAATTTGTCAGAAAAACCGCTGTTGACGCTTTCAGATACCTCGGATGCAACGGCGTTACCCGTATTGACTTCATGCTTGATATGGCAACAGATAAAATCTATATCAACGAAATAAACACCATTCCGGGTTCTCTTGCATTCTACCTCTGGGAACCAAAGGGCGTTAAATATCCCGAACTTCTTGAACGTCTGATACAGCTTTCACTTAAACGCTACAGACAAAACGAAAAAATCAGCTACGCTTTCGATACCAACATTCTCTCAATGGGAGGAAGCTTCGGTGCTAAGGGAAGCAAAGGAAGCAAATGCTGATTAAGTAAAAAATATATTTTCAAGTCCCGCAAAGGCGATTTGAACAGTACCACATAACGAATGTGTGATACTGTATTTACAAATCTGCCTGAAATATAAAAATTGTTCACATAGAGAATTATGCCGTTTTTTAACCACAGACTTCTATGGCAGCACCTCACAAATACCGTGCGGTATTGCTCTAAGTGAACAAATCCAAATCCGCAGTCACTTTCGACTGCAAAACTAAGGAGGTTTAAACTATGACTGAAAAGGAAAAACAACAGGCTGGTGAGCTTTACAACAAGCGTGATCCCGAACTTTTTAACGACAGACTTGCAGCAAAAAAACTTTGTATGGAATTTAATAATATTGTTTACAATGATTTCCAGAAAAAAGAAAGACATCTCGACAGACTTCTCAAACTTAAAGGCGAAAATGTTATCATTGAGCCGAATTTCTTCTGTGAATACGGCTATAACATCATCATTGGCGACAATTTCTATGCAAATCATAACTGCACTATTCTTGACTGTACCGATATCGTTTTCGGAGATAACGTTTTCGTAGGTCCGAACTGCGGCTTCTATGCATCAGCTTATCCAAATGAAGCCGAACTCCGCAATCAGGGACTTGAATATGCAAGACCTATCAAAATCGGAAACAATGTATGGATAGGCGGAAATGTATGCGTTATGCCGGGCGTTACAATAGGCGATAACGTTGTTATCGGCGGCGGAAGCGTAGTTTGTGAGGATATCCCTTCAAACGTTGTTGCTGTCGGAAATCCATGCAAGCCAATTAAGAAAAACTGAAAATAATACGGCAGTATTTTCGGACAGCATCGCCAAAAATACGTCTGACTGCATTTTTGCCGCACAATTTTTGTGCGGTGCTGTCTTTATACTGCTGTAACATATATGACATAAGGAGACAGCAGCCATGAATACTTTGCACTTCAAATACGCAGTCGAAATAGAAAAAACACGTTCAATCACTCAAGCAGCAGAAAATCTCTACATGGCACAGCCTAATTTGAGCAAAGCCATAAAAGAACTTGAAACCACTCTTGGCATTACCATTTTCCGCCGAACCTCAAAAGGCGTTATCCCAACAGACCAGGGCATCAAGTTTCTTGGTTATGCAAAACAGATTCTTATGCAGATAGACAATATGGAGGCTATCCATTCACCCGATAAACCACGAAACAATAAGCTCAGAATCTCTGTTCCGAGAGCCGGATATATCTCAAAAGCTTTTTCGGAATATATCGCAGACCTTGATAATCCCGATGATATGGAGGTTTTTTTCTGCGAGACAAATTCTCTCCGTTCAATAGAGAATGTGCGTGAAAACGGCTATGATTTCGGCATTATCCGCTATAATACAGCTCACGAAAAATATTTCTCCGATTTTCTTTCTGAAAAAAATCTTGAAGGCAAGCTTCTCTGGGAATACAAAATGCTTGCTGTCATGTCCGCCGAACACCCTATCGCAGAGGCTAAGAACATAACCTATGCCGAGCTTTCACAAAATTATACAGAACTTGGTCAGGGCGACGAAGCTGTTCCTTACGTTTCAGGTGCTATTGAAAAACTCTATGCCGCCAACCGCCCCGCAGGAGTTCCTGTGAAAAAGGTTTATATGTATGACCGTGGAAGTGCTTTGGACTTTCTCCTTACAGTTCCGCAGGCTTTCATGCTTGATTCACCCGTTCCTGCAAGCTTGTGCGGGAAATATGGTCTTGTACAGCGTAAATGCAGTTTCCCCGATAACGATTACAAGGATATGCTGATATACGCCACAGGTCACAAGCTCTCAAACAACGAGCTTAAACTTGTAAACAGACTTTATGAGGTTCGCAACGAAGCTGCTTTTGCAGAATATACCTGATATGCAATATGCAATTTTGGAATAGTATTATTCCACAAGATATATTTTATTTAATGATATTTATGTTCAATTTTTTCATAATACTGTATATTCAGGCGGTCTTTGACCGTCTTTTATTTTTACTTTTAAACCGATATGTAATTATTTGTGGAAATTATGCAGACTGTAAAGCCAAAATATAGTTCTTATGATATCGATAACCGAATACCGATATTCCGTGGTTATATTTGTGAAGAACGATTATATATGATATAATGAATGCATAGCATTACTTATTGGCATATTGGTCAAGTATGTTATGTCTTTGGGGGATATTTTTTTCGCCAATATTTAATGCCTATCAGATATACATTCTATTGCAAAGAAGGTTTGAGAAAATGTTTGAGATAATTGAAAAAAAATGCCTTAATCCAACAGTAACTCTCATGAATATCTACGCTCCGAGAGTTGCAAAAAAAGCTGAACCCGGTCAGTTTATCATTCTCAGAACTGATGAAAACGGTGAACGCATTCCGCTTACTATCGCTGATTATAACCGTGAAAGCGGTTATGTTACCATAATCTTTCAGATTGTCGGTGCAACTACAGAAAAGCTTAACCACATGAATGTCGGAGATTCTCTCAACGATTTCGTCGGTCCTCTCGGACGTGCTACCGAAACCGACGGACTTAATAAAGTCGCTGTTATCGGCGGCGGCGTGGGCTGTGCCATTGCACTACCCGTTGCTAAAAAACTCCACGAACTCGGCGTTGAGGTTCATTCCATAGTCGGTTTCAGAAACAAAGAACTCGTTATCCTTGAGGACGAATTTAAAAATGCAAGCTCAAAATTTATCCTTATGTCCGATGACGGCTCTGCCGGCGAAAAGGGACTGGTTACAGATGCACTGAAAAAACTCATCGAAAACGGCGAGAAATATGACCGTGTTATCACTATCGGCCCGCTTATCATGATGAAATTCGTCTGCAAGCTTACCAAAGAATATAATATCCCGACTGTCGCCTCCATGAACCCCATTATGATTGACGGTACAGGTATGTGCGGAGGATGCCGTCTGACTGTCGGCGGCGAAACCAAGTTCGCCTGCGTTGACGGCCCTGAATTTGACGGTCATCTTATCGACTTCGATGAGGCTATGGCAAGAGGTGCAATGTATAAGCAGTTTGAGCGTAAGGCTCACGAGGAAACCTGCAATCTTTTCAGGGAGGTAGAATAAAATGCCCGATATGACTTCTATCAGACACGAAATGCCCGTTCAGCAGCCCGATGTAAGAAATAAGAATTTCAGCGAAGTTGCTCTCGGATATACCGAAGAACAGGCTGTTGCCGAAGCTAAACGCTGTCTTAACTGCAAGAATAAACCATGTACAGGCGGCTGTCCTGTTCAGATAGATATCCCTGCATTTATCGCAGAGGTCGCTAAGGGTGACTTTGAAGCCGCTTATAATATCATAACCAAATCAAGCTCACTTCCTGCTGTCTGCGGACGTGTCTGCCCACAGGAAACACAGTGCGAAAGCAAGTGCGTAAGAGGAATCAAGGGTGAACCTGTCGCTATCGGACGTATCGAACGCTTTGTTGCCGACAGACATAACGCTTTATCCGATTCTGCTCCGGAAAAACCCGTTCCAAACGGTCATAAGGCTGCTGTTATCGGTTCAGGTCCATCAGGTCTTGCCTGTGCGGGCGATTTGGCTAAAAAAGGCTACGACGTTACGGTTTTCGAGGCTCTCCACGTTGCCGGAGGCGTTCTCTCCTACGGTATCCCTGAATTTCGTCTGCCAAAAAACATTGTTCAGAAAGAAATTGAAGGTCTGAAGGCTCTCGGCGTAAAAATAGAAACAAATACAGTTGTCGGAAAAACCGTTTCTGTAGACGAACTTATGCAGGACGAAGGCTTTGAATCGGTATTTATCGGTTCAGGTGCAGGTCTGCCGAGATTTATGAACATCAAGGGCGAAAACCTCAACGGTGTCTACTCTGCCAACGAATTTCTTACCCGTATTAACCTCATGAAAGCCTACACGGAAAACAGTTCAACCCCTATAAAAGCCGGTACAAAGGCTGTTATAGTCGGCGGAGGCAACGTTGCTATGGACGCTGCCCGCTGTGCTAAAAGACTTGGTGCTGATGTAAGCATAGTCTACAGACGTACAGAAAACGAGCTTCCTGCAAGAGCAGAGGAGGTTGAACACGCAAAAGAGGAGGGTATCACTTTCAGATTTCTCACAAATCCTGTTGAGATAAAACCTGACGAAAACGGCTGGGTAAAAAGCATTGTCTGTCAGGAAATGGAGCTCTCTGCCCCCGACGCTTCAGGACGTGCAAAGCCTGTTCCAAAAGAAAACGCTTTCCTTGAACTTGAGGCTGACTGCATTATCATGTCTATCGGTACTTCTCCTAATCCGCTTATCAAATCAACCACAGAAGGTCTTGATACACAGAAATGGGGCGGAATTATCGCTGATGATGACGGAAAAACTTCAAAAGAAGGTGTATACGCAGGCGGTGACGCAGTTACCGGTGCGGCTACAGTAATTCTTGCAATGGGTGCAGGAAAAAAAGCCGCTGCCGCTATGGACAAGTATATGCAGAATAAGTGACATACTGACGGTGCAGAATTATGACAAAAAAAATAACCTCTCAAACCCTGTCCAGACTACCGATCTACTTCAATTACCTCACATCTTTGCCTGAATCAAAGAAAAACGGTCATATTTCCGCAACTTCTGTTGCCGAAGCACTCGGTCTTAACGACGTTCAGGTAAGAAAAGACCTCGCTTCCGTCAGCAGAGGCGGTAAACCCAAAATCGGCTATGTTACTGCCGAACTTATCGGTGATATAGGTCACTTCCTCGGATTCGAGAACCACGACGGAGTTATTGTTGCAGGTATGGGCAACCTCGGCAGGGCTATGCTGGAAAATAACGGATTCTCCGATTACGGCTTCGATATTCTCTGCGGTTTTGACTGCAATAAGGATATTATCGGTACGAAAATAAACGGTAAGCCCGTCTACCACATTTGTGAACTTTCAGAATTTTGCAGAAAAGAGAATATCAGAATAGGAATTATTACCGTTCCTGAACGCTCTGCACAGGAGGTCTGCGACATAATGATAGATGCAGGAATTGAATATATCCTCAATTTTGCCGCTGTCCACCTCAATGCTCCACGCAGTGTTACCGTTCATAACGAAAATATTTCCCTGACTCTTGCCATGCTTGCAAGATGCACATAATAAATCAAGGCAGTACACCACGGATTTTCGTGATGTACTGCCTTTTTTGTCAGCCTCTTTTAGTGTTTTTTCTGATGATATGCTTCAGCCTTTCACAGGTATCATGAGGAAATTCCGTAATAAAAGTGATAGCCTGTTCGTGTGCTTCTTCATGCGGAAGCTTCAGATATTTGCTGAAAAAAACATATACCTCTTTAAAGCACGACATTATCTCTCCGACTTCCTTTTCTCCTTCAGGAGTAAGCATAACGCTGTTGCAGAAATCCTCATAAACGTATCCGCAGTTTGCAAGACAGCGAAGCATCTTGCTCACACTCGGACGTGATACGCCAAGATAACGTGAAATGTTTACGCATTTTACATATTCATCAGAATCTGAAAGCTCCTTTATTGCTATCAGATATCTTATCTGTCCTGAACAGTGTTTCATAATTCCTCCTTTACTTGTCAGAGTCTATCATGTGCCAGTAGCCTTTGAGATAAACGCCGCCTGATATGATGGTGAGTGCCGTAGCTATCCATATCAGTATCGGTATTACTATATCGTCCACAGCGGAAGTAAATGCTTCGGGGAAGTTTATTGAAAAGTCATTGCAAAGACTAAGCCAGAAAAGTATGGCTATTATCGCAACCATAGTAAAGGCTGTTTTGAGCTTTCCCCAGATTCCTGCCGCAACTACTGTTCCGCCGTTTGCGGCAAGCAGACGAAGTCCTGAAACCATAAATTCTCTTGCTGAAATGATTATAAGCGGTATTGCTCCCATGTTAACTTGCGTAAGTTCAACAAATACGGTGAGTGCCGCAATTACGAGCACCTTATCGGCAAGGGGATCAAGAAACTTTCCGAAATTTGTAACAAGATTATTTTTTCGTGCAATTTTTCCGTCAAGTGCATCGGTTATCGAAGCAATTGTGAAAATAAGGAGTGCGGCGGCATAGTGAAACGGTATATTCAGATACATGAAAAGAAGAAAAAACGGAATAAGAATAACTCTTGCAAGAGTCAGCTTATTTGGCAGGTTCATTTGCTTATCACCTCTCCAATTAAATCATAATCAAGAGTATCAGTGATTCTTATTGTAACAAAATCGCCGATTTCAAGCGGTTTATCGGACGAGAAGAAAACTTTTCCGTCGATATCGGGAGCGTCAAGCGGAGTTCTTCCGAAATAGCATTCACCGAATTTGTCAAATCCTTCAACAACAGCAGTAAGCTCACGGTCAAGAAGTTTTTCGTTGTTTTCACAGCTTATGAGCATTTGCTGTTCCATGATGATATCAGCACGATGGGCGGCAGTTTCCTCGTCAACCTGATTCGGCATATCAAACGCCTTTGTACCCTCCTCACGGGAATAAGGGAAACAGCCAAGTCTGTCAAAACGCACACGCTTAACAAATTCCGCAAGCTTATCGAACTGCTCCTCTGTTTCTCCGGGAAAACCTGTAATAAGGGTAGTTCTGAGGATAACGTCCGGTATTTTTTCTCTGATGCGTGCAAAGAGAGCCTCAAGCTTTTCCTCATCGCCCCAGCGGTTCATGCGGTTCAGGATATCTCCATCGCAGTGCTGGATAGGTATTTCAAGATACTTCACTATCTTCTCCTCACGGGCGATAACATCGAGAAGTTCTTCTGTTATGCGTTCGGGGTAGCAGTATAAAGTGCGTATCCATTTCAGACCGTCTATTTTGCAGAGTTCCGTAAGAAGTTCGGCAAGTTTTGGCTCACCGTAAAGGTCATTGCCGTAAAGTGCAGTATCCTGTGCGACAACAACTATCTCCTCAACTCCGTTTTCAGCAAGGAAGCGTGCCTCTTTCAGGATATCCTCCATCGGAACGCTTCTGAATTTTCCTCTTATCATAGGTATAGCACAGTATGTACAGCAATTTGAACAGCCCTCTGCTATTTTAAGATAAGTGAAGAACGGCAGTGTTGAGATTATTCTTTCGCCTGTAAGTTCGGCATCAAGCTTTGGTGCAAAATTTACATATCTTTCACCTGCAAGAACGTGGTCAAGAACATCAACGATGTCCTTTGTATTTCCGATACCTACAACTGCATCGGCTTCAGGGAAAAGTTCGGCGGCTTCCTCTCTGTAGCGTTCTGTAAGACAGCCCGTTATTATGATTTTTTTGAGAGTACCGTCCTCCTTGAGCTTGGCAAGTTCAAGAATAGTTTCGATGGCTTCTTCCTTTGCAGACTGTATGAACCCGCAGGTATTTACCACAGCAACATCTGCAAGTCCGGGTTCTGTTACGAGCTTGTAGCCATGTTTTTTCAGCTTGAAAAGCATTCTTTCAGAGTCCACAAGATTCTTGGAACAGCCAAGAGAAACCATGCCAACCTTGATAGCCATATTAAATGTCCTCCTCATTTTCATTGATGTTCTCAAAATATTCTTTGACAGCAAGATTTATTTCCGAAAATTCATATCCGTATCTTACCAGTGCATTCTTTGCCTTTTCAACAGATTTTCTGTCATCTGCATCGGCAAGCAAGTGTGAATGACGTGTTTTAAGCAGTTCCATGAGATTTTCAGCGTAAACTTCGGAATAGGCTGCAAGAGCATCCTCGGCTGTAAATTCGCTGATACCCTTTTGCATTATCTCACGCTTTGCACGTCTGTGACCGTATTTCTTCGCCTCCACAAGCTTTCTCGCCATACGTTCAGCAAAACGCTCATCATTTATAAGCCCGTTGTCCGTAAGTTTTTTCACAACTGCACGGCAGAGGTTTTCGCTTTTATAGGTTTCAATAAGCTTATCAAGCATTTCTGCGGACGAATAATCACGGTAATCAAGAAGGTGAAGTCCACGCTGGTATGCTCTGTGGAAATTTGAAGCGTAGATTATTTTTTTCAGTTCGTCACGTTCAATCTCCATTCCTGTGCGGACTGAAAAATCGGATATTATATCTATATGCAGATAGAGCTTACGGCTGTCATCAAGCTCCACCTGAAAAGTTGTACCCTTATATCGGGAAACGGAAGTTACTTTCATTATTCGTCAGCGGGGGTAAATTCTTCAAAATCCTCATCTATATCAGCGAGAATATCGTCAGTATCGGCAGAAGAAGCTTCGCCTGAATCAGTCTTTTCCGACTTTGCAGACTTTACTGAATCGGCAGACTTCAGCTCGTCCCTGCGTGCAAGGATCTGCTCCTCTATCTCTTTCATGAGAGCCTCGTCATTTTTAAGCAGTTCCTTAACATTATCACGTCCCTGACCAAGCTTCTGGTCTTTATAGCTGAACCATGAACCGCCCTTCTTGATGATGTCAAGGTCAACGGCAAGGTCAAGGACTTCACCTGTACGGGAAATTCCCGAACCATACATGAGGTCAAATTCGCACTCCTTGAACGGCGGAGCAACCTTATTCTTTACTATCTTACAGCGTGTGCTTGCACCAATAACTTCTGTACCTGATTTTATTGTTTCGCCCTTTCTTACCTCGATACGGACTGACGAATAGAATTTTAAGGCACGTCCTCCGGGAGTAGTTTCCGGATTTCCGTACATAACACCTATCTTCTCACGAATCTGATTTATGAAGATAGCAACGCAGTTTGACTTTGAAATTGCGGCGGTAAGCTTTCTCATAGCCTGCGACATAAGACGTGCAAGCTGACCTACATGAAGGTCACCCATATCACCGTCGATTTCGGCACGGGTAGTCATGGCGGCAATTGAGTCAAGTACGATAACGTCGATAGCACCTGAACGAATAAGTGCTTCTGCAATTTCAAGAGCCTGTTCACCGCTGTCAGGCTGTGAAACGAGAAGTTCGTCAATGTTTACGCCAAGCTGTTTGGCATAAACAGGATCAAGAGCGTGTTCAACGTCAATAAAAGCGGCTTCACCCTCAAGCTTCTGAGCCTGAGCAACTATTGAAAGTGCAACTGTGGTCTTACCGGAACTTTCAGGGCCGTATATCTCAATTATACGTCCACGGGGAACTCCTCCTATACCGAGAGCCATATCAAGAGTCATAGAGCCTGTCGGAATGGCATCTACGTTAAGGGTGCTTGTCTGTCCAAGACGCATTACAGCACCTGCACCATATTTCTTCTCAATTTGTTTCAATGCACCGTCAAGGGCAGTTTTTCTGTCTTCCTTAGTTGCAGCTTTAGTAACTGTGGGCTTTTTAGCGAGTTCTTTTTTTGCCATAATTAAACCTCCGTTTTTTGAGCCGCCGCCGTGCGGTAAATACCTCCGAGATCACGGCAGAGCATTATATTTTCAAATCTATTATCTTCAAGTATCTTTTTTACATCATCATGCTGACCAAAACCGTATTCGTAACAGAGCCAACCTCCGTTTAAGAGGGAATTTTTCCATATTTCGGTCATCCTGCGGTAAAAATCAAGACCGTCACTGCCGCCGAAAAGAGCAAGGGGGGGTTCATGTGTTACTTCCGTCTGAAGGGTATCCATATCCTCCTGTGTAAGGTAAGGCGGATTGCTGACTATAATATCAAATTTTCCCATATCCTCCTGAAGCTGTCTGTTAAGGACATCTCCCTGTATTACGGCAATGTCGGCATTATTCAGTTTTACATTCTCTTTAAGATAATTCAGAGCCTTATCGGATATCTCAACGGCACATACCTCCGCCGAGGGCATTTCCTTTTTCAGTGTGACAGCTATACATCCGCTTCCCGAACAAAGGTCTGCGATTTTCGGAGAGGTCAGCTTTTCTCTGCGGCATATCTCCAGAACCTGTTCTATTAGAGTTTCAGTATCGGGACGTGGGATAAGAACTCCTTCGCCTACCTTAAAGCTATAGCCGTAAAACTCCCATTCTCCGAGAAGATACTGCAAAGGTTCGCCTTTTGAACGCTTTTCCGCAAGCTCACGGATTTCCTTCTCCAAAGCTTCGGGAATTTCCTTTTCAGGGCTGAACATTGGTGTTTTTTCACCAAGAATGTCCTGAAAAATACAGAGAACATCAAAATCAGGTGAACCTGCACCGCTTTTTTCAAGCAATGTACAGCATTCCGAAAAAAGCTGTCTGCGTATCACCATTTATCCTCCTCTTTATCGTCAGGAATACACGGCTTCATGGCGGCAATTGCAATTTCTATCATACTGTCATCCGGTTCACGGGTAGTAATTCTCTGCATGGCAAGTCCGGGGGCAGAAAGAAAACGTGTAAAAGCGTTGTCCTTAGTACCTGCAAGACGGATAAACTCATAAGATATGCCGACAACAAGCGGCAAAAGCACCAGTGAGGCAGCTATTCTCTGCCATGTAACGGTAAACGGAACAAAGCACATTATAAATATGCTGACCAGAAGTACAAGGAAAATAAAGCTTGTTCCGCATCTTTTATGGAAGCGTGTCTGTTTGCGGACATTTTCAATTGTAAGCGGAAGCTCTGCTTCATGGCAGGCAATGGCCTTATGCTCTGCACCGTGATACATATACTGACGCTTGATGTCCTTCATGAGGCTTACGAGAGCCATATACGCTACAAAGATAACGATTTTTACAATTCCCTCAAGAACCGAACGGATAATACGGTGTTCCTTTATATTCGGGATAGCTCCGATTATTATTTTCGGCAGGAAAACGAAAAGTCCTATAGCAAGTACAAAACCTATAAGTATGCCGAGATACATGAATATT
>JAZQND010000021.1:0-4307 GCA_045627145.1 Ruminococcus sp.
CTTCAAAAACCACATCAACTTCAACTTCTCGCACGTCCTCAAAAACCACATCAACCTCAACTTCTCCAACAACTTCAAAAACCACATCAACCTCAACTTCTCCCACGACTTCAAAAACCACATCAACTTCAACTTCTCCAACAACTTCAAAAACCACATCAACCTCAACTTCTCCAACAACTTCAAAAACCACATCAACCTCAACTTCTCGCACGACTTCAAAAACCACATCAACTTCAACTTCTCCCACTACTTCAAAAACCACATCAACCTCAACTTCTCCAACAACTTCAAAAACCACATCAACTTCAACTTCTTCCACAACCTCAATTGTCACTACAATTCATACACATAGTTTTGGAAATTGGGTAACCATTCAGGAGCCTACCATTTATTCTGACGGCTTGAAAAAACATTATTGCAGCTGTGGTGAATATGAATGCGGTGATATTCCAAAACTTAAAATAGACTGGGAAAATAATGAAGAATTCGGACTTGTTAATTTTACATTACTTGATGACAAAACTAAAGCACCTATTTCTAATGCTGTTATCATGGCTGTAAATGATAACGGCAATTACTGCACTTTCTCTACTGACAGCAAAGGCAATGCACAACAAGTTCTGAATGTCGGTACAAACAGAATTTCTGTAAGTGCTGATGGTTATAATGCACGAAACGGAATATCAATAAATGTCGTTCATGCTGAACAGAATGCACCGGTTATTTATATGTTTTCAGGCAGTATAGTTCAGCTTAAAAGTTCTTCGGTTACAAGAATGACTATGGAGGAACTTAAAGAGGCAGGAGTTTCTGTAGGTTCGGAAGGCGATTATTTCAAGTGCCATTATGAAATAGAACTTGCCTATGATAACAAATTTGTTCCATATATTATCGAATTTCCGTGGTTTGGTTCGTTAACAGACGACGATACTCATGGCGGCGGAAATCCGCAGTCGGGTACTACAACCACCACTACTACAGCAACCGGCACAGGTCACGCTGTTTCAACTACAACAACTACTGTTACTCAACCTAAGCCTATACATATTGAAAATACCAATTTCAACGTCTATCCCCTTTCGCCTGACTGTATCCTTGTTATTGAAGGTGAAGCAAAGTGGCTGAAGGAATTTTTCAATGTTCAGCTTGTTTTCGCAAATACACTTCACAATGAATCCGTTAACAATGCAAAAGCCGAACTTATCCTTCCAAGCGGACTTTCACTTAAAAAATCAGACGGAAATATCGGCGTAATTTCACCGGGTTCAACCGGTACAGCTTCATGGGTTGTAAGAGGCGACGAGGAAGGAACATACAGTTTATCGGCGAGACTTAAAGGAAATCTTGATCTTGGCGACAGAATAGACTGTACTTATTCGGTAAACGAGCCGATATCAGTTCTCGGAGGAAAAGCCCTGAAACTTGATATCTACGCACCGAAAGTAATCAATTACGGCGAAAAATACACGATAAAACTTGAGCTTACCAATAATGCTTCGTTCCCTGTTTACAATATTTCAAACAAAATCATCAGGCTTTCTCAATATGAGATAAGCGTAAAAAAGGTTGAAAAAAACGGAATTGAAAAGTATATTGAAGACAGAAAATGTATTTATTCCGATAACAGCGGAATAACGGTTTCAAGCGATGTTCTTCAGCCCGGAGAAAAACTTGTTACTGAAATTTCTACAACTTCTCTTTATAGATCAATGTTTGAAAGTGTTCAAAATGCAACATCCAAAATAGGAGGTACTATTGGTAAAATCGGATCAGGAACTTATCTTGGAAGTGCTGCTAAATCAATATCCGGAATTGTATCATCAATTCCGGTTGGTCAGGTTTTGAGAAATAATTTCAATTATGTTATACTTGAAGATTCAACTGCTTCTATCCCAGCAGAACTTCATGTCGTTGGTAATGCAGTAAACAGTATAAATCCTGTTACGGTTATTGGCGACAAGATAAAAAGTGAAATTACCGATGCGTTGGGCAACGGTCTTATAGGCGGAATCGACGGTTTCCTTAATATTTCCAAAAGTGACAAAAAAGCTATAAAACGCATTCAGAATAATATTACCGATACCTTCAAAATTACAGATGCCCTTTTCGGCAGCGATAAAGATGAAAAGCCTGTGACAACTGTTTGGATAGAAAATACTAACGGCTCAAAGATAAATCCCGAAACAGGTCAAATCATCGAAGAGGAAAAAGCTAAAAATACCAAAGATAAAATAATAGACAATGTTAAAGATGTTCTTATTAATGCAGGCGATAAAACTATCAAGGAATATTTCCCGAATTACCAAAGAGCTGTTGAATTTTTCAAACATGATGAATATGAAAATACTACAACAGGCTCAGAGAAATCAAAAATGTCTGCATATTATTCAGATATCTCTGATAAGTCAGATAAAAATGGTTTTACAATCAATATTGACGGCAGCGATGTATCTGAAACTAACGGTCGCTTCTCTTTCTGCGGTGATGCACTGGTAAACGTTACTGCCAATACTGACAACGCTTCAGGTATTCTTCATGTTCAATTCGCTGACGGTGAAACTCAGGAAATTGAGCTTCAAAGTGTATGCAAACATATCTGCGACGGTAAATGGGAAGTAGTTTCTGTTCCGTCTGACGATGAATGCGGCTCAATGATAAAGGTATGTGATAAATGCGGAAAATATCTTGATGTAAAGGAAATACCGTTAAATGCGTCATTTGTTCTTGATGACGGAACTTCATATAATTCTCTTGAAACTGCTGCTTTACACATGGATAACGACAGTATTCTGACTGCTGTGAATGACTGTACAGTAAACAAAAATGTCATGCTTCTTAACAATTCAACAATTATTATACCTGAAAATATAACACTTTCTATTTCAGAAGGATGCAATGTAAGTACATTTGGCAGAATAGAAAATAACGGAACAATAACAGGTGACGGTTCTTTGAATATTGCTTATCCTCTTTGCTGTGACGGTGAAACAAAATTTGTATTTTTTGATTACGGCAGCATTGTAAACGAAATTCCACAAATTGAAAACGGCTCATGCTCACCTGAAAAATGGTACTGCGACGAGGAAATGACTGTTCCGTTTGAATCATTTACTGCTGGAATCGACGACAGATTCGGTATATTCTATGCAGAAAGCGGTCACAGCTATATAGATGGAAATATTTGCCGAAACTGCGGAAAACCTAAAAATAAAAAAGACGGCTTTAAAGGAGTATCCGCTACACTGACTGACGGTGTAAGAATGAATTACTTCGTTGTGCTTTCCGATAAGGCATTATCGGATAAAAACGCTTATATCCGCTTTTCTGCTGAAAACAAAGAAAATCCTCTTTCAAAAACCATCCGTCTTTCAGATGGTCTGAAAACCGGCGATGAAGTATTCGGCGGCGGTGAATATAAATTCAGCGTTGATTTACGTCCCGATATGATGAACGACCGCATAACAGCTGAAATTATCTACAGCAACGGCGAAAAAGGAAGCAGACTTGTATATTCTGTAAAAGAATACACCAAAGATATCCGCAAAACTGAAAATGTATCTGATGAAGAAAAAGTCCTTGTTGATGCTCTGATGAACTACGGCGGATATGCACAGTTATATACCAATAATCTCAATAATGGAAATATTCCGGATGTCAGGGAATATAAAAATAATAATACTGTGGGAAGTGAATATCAGTACAAAAAATCGGCTGATACTGTCAGCGGAATCAAGGTAACCAAAGCTTCGCTTCTGCTTGGTTCAAACGTTACGATAAAAATTGCATATCAGCTTGATAATAAAAACGCCAATAAGTTTATATTCAGCTGCAAAGGAAACAATGTCAGAACAGAAATCGTCGGCAACCTCTGTTATGTATATCTTGAAAATATATCTCCGCAAAACTTTGACGTTATGTATGATTTTTCAGTTTCGGACGGCAATAATACTGAATATTTCTCATACAGTGTTTTCTCGTATATAAGACATATTTTAACAGACGAAGACTATTCTTCCCAAGCACTTATAAATCTTGTAAACGCAATGTATGACTATAATAAGGCTGCAAAGGCATATTTAGCCTCAGAAAAGGAGCATTTATATGAATGAAAAATATGAAAAAGCTGAAATGATAGTAGTACTATTTGAAACAAATGACATTTTAACAACAAGCGGATATATCCCAATAGAACTTCCGGAACATGATGTCGAGTAATTGATTATAACTCAAGGGCATCTCCCAAAAGCCGTTTTGAGTAAGAAAAAACAGATAGGTACAGTAGGTGCAAGGAAAGCCCTCGAAGG
>JAZQND010000022.1:0-4266 GCA_045627145.1 Ruminococcus sp.
GAAAAAGCAGCTATGCACAGCATCTGCTGCGTCAAGCCCTCTCGTAGTGCGAAAGCACGCCTTCGATGGCTTTTCTTGCATCTACTGTACCTATCTGCTTTTTCTTACTCAAAACGGGTTTTTAGAGGTGCCCTTAAACAATTTCTAAAAGATTTCTCCGTCAGAGTCTTTCTGAGGAGTTTCCTGTTTTTCATCCACACCAAAAAGCTGTGCAGGGATAACTGCCGCAAATACAAGTATACATCCTGCAATTTCTTTTAAAGTAAGGGTTTCATGCAGTATAATCCAGCCCGAAAGTGCCGCAAAAACTGATTCAAGGCTCATTATCAGTGTTGCTGCCGTCGGTTCGGTATGCCGCTGACCTATCATCTGCAAGGTATACGCCACGCCGCATGACATTATTCCTGCATAGAGAATTGTATACTTTGCTGATAAAATACTGTCAATACATGGTTCCTCAAACAGAAACATACCTGCCGTCATAAGTAAGCCTGCCGTAAAGAACTGTATACACGACATTGCCATAACGTCTGTATTTTTTCGTGTAAAACGGTCTATTACCATAATATGTACAGCATATAATACCGCACACGCCAGAACCAGTAAATCGCCTCTTGATACGCTGAAATTTTCATCTATGCACAATAACCTGAACCCCAATACAGCTACTGCCGCAAAGCCCCACATTCTAAGCTGTACTTTGCGTTTCAGGAATATACCGAGAAGCGGAACTATCACAACGTAAAGTGCGGTAATGAATCCGGCTTTTCCGACTGTTGTTTCAGCAATTCCGAACTGCTGAAATGAGCTTGCTGTAAACAATACAATTCCGCAGGCAATTCCGCCCTTAACGGTATTTCCAAGCGAATATTCCGTTTTCTTCCCGTCTTTACGTTTTTCAGCGGCTTTAAAAGCAAGTATTACGGGAATCAGAACAACTCCTCCGAGGAGAGTTCTCAAGGCATTATATGTAAATGGTTCAACGAAATCCATTCCCTCGCTTTGAGCAACAAAAGCAGTACCCCAGATAAGCGAAGTAATAAGCAGCAGTATACAGCCCTTCAATTTATCTGCCACATCTCACGCTCCTTCCGTTATCCCTATAGGCAGCAAAAATATTATATCATTCTTTAAATAGTTTTTCAATATTGCTCCGCCAATTAAGGCAACACCTTACAAAGCACATCTGATTACTTTGTAAGGTGCTGCCTTTGATTTATGAGCCTGTTCCGTCATATTTTAATGCTCCGTACATCCAGAATTTGTAGCTGAGATAAAACAGCAGACATCCCACAAGCGGTGAAAGCCATGAAAGTATCGGAACTTCATCAGGTCTTAACACAACAAGACTCGGATAATACGCAATAAATGCTATCGGCATGATAAATGTAAAAATGAATCGGAAAACAGGACTGAAAATTGTTACAGGATATTTTGCATAATCAGTGAATTTCATAACAAAATCAAGAACGTAAAATGAATTCTGTATCCAGAAACAGGTTGCCGCAGCCGCATTCTGAAGTGCTATCATAATAAGCGAGGCAGTTATCAGAAATACCGTAACTTTCAGAATATTCAGCGGTGTTGCAGGTATCCCGACTTTATTCCATGAATATATAAGTGTTCCGATACCGAATGCAAGCTGACCAAGTCCCTTTATATCAAAAATTTCAGACTGATAATAGAAAAACAGGTTTATCGGACGAAAACAGTATTTAATAAAATCTCCTCTGTAAACATAAGTTCTCAGATTCCAGTTATTGTCAAAAAGACACTGAACAGGCGTAAGAGAAATCAATGAAAAAGCATATAGGAAAAGTATTTCATTATATCCCCAGCCGTTTATTGAACTGAAATTTTTGAAAATTATCCAGAAGCTCATAAAACCTGCAATATTCGTACAAATCATGCCAACAGTGGAAATAATAAAATCTGCACGATAACTCATTTTGCTTTTAATATCCTGAACCAGAACTTTACGATAAATCCGTAAGTAAAAAGCAAGCTTACTTTGTTTCATATCAAATCAGCCTCCGTTCACAGTAACCTTTTTTACCGATATCTTCCAGAATATGCGGCTTACAGCTCCCATCACCAGACACCACACAAGCTGTGTTCCGAGTATCTTCAAAACTTCACCTATATCAGAATTTCCGTTGAGAAGAATGGTAAGCGGTGCATTGTATATTGACTGAAACGGCATATAGTATACGATTTTTTTAAGGGTTTCAGGGAAAAATGCAATAGGAACAGTAACTCCCGAAAACAGCATTACTATCACCTGTTTCATGATGTTTATGCCCCATATCGACTCCGTAAAAAGGCATATTGTTCCCACAAAAAAGTCAATGCTGTAATTTATTGAAACAGCCATTATCACCGATATAACGAAATAAAGCAGATTCATTCCAAACGTTATAGCTCCGTGAGTTACTATACAAACAACGATAAATGTCGGTAGAAAAGTAGTAACAAACTGCGTTATGAGCATTCCCGAATACGACCAGAAAAGGTAGCTCCGATATTCAACTGGTTTTAGCAGATACAGCGAGATATCGCCTGACTGTATGCTTCGTCCCATATCCCAGACTAAGTAAAGTTCAACAAAATTGAAAAGTGCGGTTGCAAGAACAAGATATATCAGCGTATCAGAAAACGTCATTCCGTTTACTATATCAGTACCTGCAGAAGCGTATATTGATTTCCAGATAAAATAAATTACAATGAGGTAAATTATATTTCCGGCTACCATAACCAGTGCCGAAAGTCTGTATTGCAGTCCCTCAAGAATACTTGCACGGGTGAGTGTCAGATATTTTTTCAGATTCATTACACACCCTCCTCGTATATTTTCTTGATTACCTCCTCAGTTGAGATTTCCTCAAGCTTCATGTCTTTTATTTTGTAAGATAACTGGAGTTTTCCAAGAACTTCCATAATGCTCATTTTATCCTCATCAACCAGCACAGCCGTCCACTCGTTGTCGGTTGAAACTGAAAAATCAGGAAATATTTTCTGAATATCAGCAGTCTGCTTTTCAACATCACCTTCAAGCCTTACTTTAAGAGTTCGGTATGAACCAAAAAAGCTTTTCAGGTGTTCAATATCATTATCATAGAGCATTTTTCCCTTGTCTATGATAACGATTCGCTGACAAAGTGCATCAACATCACCCATATCGTGAGTTGTAAGGATTACTGTGGTGTTCTTCTCCTTATTAAGTGCCTGAATGAGAACCCTTATCTTTGACTTCATCGAAACATCAAGACCTATAGTCGGCTCATCAAGAAATACTATTTTGGGGTTATGCAGAAAAGCGGCAAGAATATCGCTTAAAGTTCGCTGTCCAAGCGACATCTGGCGGACAGGCTTATGCAGTATCTCATCAATGTTAACGATGGACTTGTAAAAATCAAGCATACTGTTATATTCTTCGTCTTTTATCTGATAGATGTCCTTTAGTATTTTAAATGACTCAACAAGCGGCAAAGCCCACCATAGCTGTGAACGCTGTCCGAAAACAACGCCTATCTCTTTTGCATTTCTTGTACGGTTGCTGTAGGGATTTCCGCCGTTTACAAGCATTTCTCCGGAAGTTGGTTCAAGAATGCCGGTCATCATTTTTATCGTTGTTGATTTGCCTGCACCGTTCGGGCCGAGATATCCGACAATTTCTCCCTGATTTATACTCATTGAGATATTATCAACTGCGTGAACTATTTTGTAATCTCTTGAAAACAGGTCTTTCAGGCTTCCTTTCAGCCCTTCGTGGCGGTTTAATACTTTAAATTCTTTGGAAATGTTTTTTATCTCAATTACAGGTTTCATACTTCCTCACTTTCATGTCAATTGTGGCGATTAATGTAACACCGCACAAAGATTGTGCGGCAGAAACGCAGTCAGATTTTTTGTCAGATTGCATAGGAATTTCGCAGGCATACTATTGCTCTCCCAATTAAATCCTGAATTTTTTCTGCTTATCCTGACGAAGAAATTCTGCGTCAGAAAGCCTTGCCATACACCGGTATGCCTGCGGCTTTCTTCCTTGCCTTTCTCCGTTATTACTTCGCACTAATTATTCACGATTTAATTGGTGGAGCAATATCAATATGACGGGAAAGATGCAAGTTTATGACGTACAAAGTCGTCAGACGTGCTTTGTGCGGTGTTACCTTAAAAATATAATATGGGCACCTCTAAAAACCCCTTCTGAGAAAAAGCAGCTATGCACAGCATCTGCTGCGTCAAGCCCTCTCGTAGTGCGAA
>JAZQND010000023.1:0-9538 GCA_045627145.1 Ruminococcus sp.
CTGCTATAACGTCCAGCCCGGAATAGTTATTGACTATGCAAGCGGTGACAGTTATATGTCAGAAACTGTCACAACTTCTATAACAACCACAACTACTACAACGATTATCAAGAAAAATACAACCGTGCCTGAAACCACCACAGTTGTAACAACATATCCTGTTGAAACACCCACAGATTCACCTGAAACTCCATACAATAACCAGTCTGATTATAAATTCATAGCAAACAGGAAAACAAAAGTTTATCATTTTGCAGATTGCAGTTCAGTAAAGCAGATGAATGACGAAAACAAGCTTGGATTCAATGAAACAGCCGCTGAACTTGAAAGACAAGGCTATACTCCGTGCAATAAATGCAATCCGCATGACTGAATTTAGAGATGCCCTAAAGCAAAAAAATCCCTTGTTTCGCTGAAAAAGCGAAGCAAGGGATTTTGTGTTATTATGCGGGAACGAACTGACTGTTATAAAGGTCTGCGTAGAAACCGTTCTGACTGATGAGTTCGGAGTGACTGCCCTGTTCAATAATGTCGCCATCCTTCATAACGAGAATGATATCGGCATTTTTGATAGTAGAAAGTCTGTGGGCGATAACGAATGAGGTTCTGCCCTGAGTAAGTTCATCCATAGCCTTCTGTATAACGAGTTCTGTACGGGTATCAACGGAAGACGTAGCCTCGTCAAGAATGAGGAGAGGGGAGTCCTTGATGATAGCACGGGCGATAGTGAACTGCTGTTTCTGTCCTTCTGAAAGGTTCAGAGAATCGCTTAGAACCGTATCATAGCCCTGAGGCAGAGTTTCGATAAAGTGTTTAAGACCGACAGCTTTGCAGGCATTATCAAGAACATCATCTGAAACGTCAGTGTTATTGTATACAAGGTTTTCACGGATAGTACCGTTGAAAAGCCATGTATCCTGAAGAATCATGTCGAAAAGGTCATGAACGCTTTCACGCTTCATACTTTTGGTAGATATACCATCGATGAGAATGTCACCGTCGTCAATATCGTAGAATCTCATAAGCAGGTTGACCATAGTGGTTTTTCCCGCACCGGTAGGGCCGACAATAGCTACCTTCTGACCGGATTTAAGCTTTGCAGAGAAATCATGGATAATGATTTTTTCAGGAGAATAGCCAAATTTGACATTTTTAAATTCAACATCGCCCTTAACGTTTTCGATAACCTGAGTTTTAGCACTTTCGTCCGGCATTTCTTCTGATTCAAGAAGTTCAAATACACGTTTTGAAGCGGCAGAAGCCTGTTGAATCTGTGTCATGGACTGAGCAAAAGTTGTAAGCGGAGATGAGAACTGTTTGGAGTAAATAACGAAAGCAGTGATAGTACCGAGAGTAACAGCATCATTATCATTAACAATGAATGCAACGCCGACAATGAAAATGAGAGCATAAGCAAGATTTCCGACGAAAGTCATTACAGGGTGCATCATGCCTGAAAGGAACTGAGATTTCCAGTTGCTGTCATAGAGGCGTTCATTTATTTCGTTGAACTTTTCGGTTTCGATTTGTTTTGCACCGAAGGCGTGAACGATATTATGATTTGTATAGATTTCCTCGATGTGACCGTTCATTTTACCGAGGTCACTCTGTTTGCGGACGAAGTATTTCTGAGACTTTTTCAGAATAAATGCCATGAAAACGAATCCGAGGAGAGAGGAAACGATAGTAACAACTGAGAGAATACCGTTAGTTATGAACATTTTGTAGATAACACCGATGAAAAGAGCAAGTGAACTGATAAGGTTAGCACTGCTGGTAGAAAGAGTCTGACTGATAGTGTCAACGTCGTTTGTGATACGGGAAAGGATATCGCCTTTAGTGGTTGTATCAAAGAAACGAAGCGGCAGACGGTTGATTTTTTCATCGATATCACTGCGGAGACGTTTTGATGTATACTGTGTAACTGTAGCTGTGATAAACTGCTGACCGTAATTAAGAACGGCACTGATACCATAGATGATGAGCAGAGTAAAGCAGACATCTTCGACCTTTGAAATATCAACGTCTGAACCGACCATAATGCTTCCGACAATGATATCCATAATTTCGCTTATTTTTTCAGGGCCGATGATAGTTGTAACAGAACCGCCGGCAGCGAAAATAAGTGCAATGATAATTACAGGCAGATAACGTTTACAGTAAACAAGAATTTTCTTGATAGCACCGAAATCGGCTTTTTCGTTATTTTGCGGGGCGTGCATCATACCTCCCATGTGCGGCATATTACTTCAGCTCCTTTCCTGAAAGTTCTTCTTCGGAAAGCTGAGAAAGAGCAATTTCCTTATAGATAGAGCAGTTTCTGAGCAGTTCCTCATGTTTGCCGAGACCGGCTATCTCGCCTTCATGAAGGACGAGGATCTTGTCGGCATTTTTGATAGTACCGATACGCTGTGCAACAATAATTACGGTTGTATCACTAAGCTGAGATTTCAGTTCTTTTCTTACAAGCATATCAGTTTTGTAGTCAAGTGCGGAGAAGGTGTCGTCAAAAATCATTATCTTACTGCCTTTAAAAACGGCTCTTGCGATAGACAGACGCTGTTTCTGACCGCCTGAGAAATTGGTACCTCCCTGAGCGACTTCCGTATTGATACCGTTTTCAAGTTCGCTTACGAAATCAGACTTGGAAACGCTCAAAGCACGGGTAATACGTTCGTCGTCATCTGAGATATCATCAGTATAACCGTAAGTGATATTGGACTTGATACTGCCCATAAAGAGGGTAGCCTTCTGAGGAGCAACCGAAACGAGGTTATCAAGTTCATCTTCGGAATAATCCTTGATATTTACGCCGTTAACGAGGACTTCGCCTTCTGTAACGTCATAGAAACGAGGAATGAGGTTGATGAGAGTAGTTTTACCCGTACCTGTAGCACCGATAATAGCGAAGGTTTCGCCCGGTTCGATGGTAAAGCTGATATTTCTGAGGCAAGGTTTGCCGCTGTCCTGATAAGCGAAGGAAACGTTTTTGAACTCAATTTTGCCGGTATTTTCGGCGTTGACCTTGCTGTCCTTGTAAACGATACTGCTATCGGTTGAGAGAACTTCATTGATACGGCGGATGGAAACAAGTGTTCTTGGGAGAATGATGAAGATAACAACAAGCATCATGAATGCCATAACGACCTGTAAAGCGTACTGAGTGAAAGCCATCATGTTTCCGATAGTATTGGCACGTTCCATAATTGCAGTTTTGTTGATAAGGTAAGCACCTATCCAGTAAATAGCAAGTGTAAGACCACTCATGCAAACAGTCATAATAGGCATCATAAGTCCCATAGTACGGCTTGTAAAGAGGTGGTTTTTGGTGATGTCAGTGTTGACCTTGTTGAATTTATCCTGCTGATACTTTTCGGCATTGAAAGCTCTTACAACACGAACACCTGAAAGATTTTCTCTTGCAGCATCATTAAGGTTATCGGTAAGTGTCTGAATCTGTCTGAATTTCGGGAAAACCAGCAGAATGATAGAAACGATGGTAACAACGATAATACCGACGCAGATAAGAACAGCGGAAGTCCATTCAATGCTTGTATTTGATATCTTGCAGATAGCCCAGATAGCTGTAACAGGGGCTTTTATCATGATTTGAAGTCCCATAGCAATAAGCATCTGAGTCTGAACAACGTCATTTGTTGTACGGGTGATAAGGCTTGGAGTGGAGAATTTGTTAAATTCGTTATTGCCAAAGTTCATGATTTTGGTGAAAAGCTTTTCACGGAGAGTACGGGCAAAGCCAGCGGCTATCTGTGAAGCAAAGAAGCCGCAGACCATCGAAGCAGCCATACTTCCGAAGGCACAAAGAAGCATCATGCCGCCGTTTTTCCAGACGATATCCATGCTTACTGAGCCGGATGAAACAGATTCAGAAAGCTTTTTTGTGTAGTCCGGCATAGTGAGGTCAAGCCATACCTGAAGCAGAACCAGTGCGGCACAAACAACCACAAAGATCCAGTCTTTCTTTTTCAGATTTTTAAAAATCATTAAAAAATCTCCTTTCTTTGAAGGGCATCTCTAAAAAACCGTTTTGTGTAAGAAAAAACAGATAGGTACAGTAGATGCAAGTAAATCCCTAGAAGGCGTGCTTTCGTACTACGAGAGGGTGTGACGCAGCATAAGCTGTGCATAGCTGTTTTTTCTCAAAAGGGAGTAGAGGTGACCTGAAGCAAAAAATAATCTCACGGGGTTAGCAAAGCAGGTTCTAATCATTGAAAAGGTCAGCAATCTCATCAGCGTTGAGGGCAGACTGAATATCCTCAGATATCTTGATAAATTGGATAAATCTCTCCTCGCCGATACGATCAACTACATGAGAAAAATAATCAATAAATTTTTCTTTTTTTATCTGAGCAGCTTTTCTTCCGTTTTCGGAAAGAGAAATCATGGTTTTTCTTGCATCTTTCGGATCAGAGAGCTTGACAATGAGGTTTTTCTCCTGCATTTTCCGCAAAACAACAGCAACACGGGCTGTGCTGACTTTCATATATTCACTTATTTCACCTGCACTGACAGCCATTCCTGACTCATTCAGATATCGCAAAACGCAGCCGATACCGGCATTTAAAGCGTCGATATGGTGGAAAAGCTCACTAGGGTGGCTTTCAATGAGCCTGTGAATAAGTTTTTCGGTTTCTTCCCTTGTCATTATTTCACCTCCAAAAGCGAATCTGATAATTCCTAACCGTGTTAGATAATATTATAACACTTTGTTAAAGCAAAGTCAATAATACGTTTGGAAAAAACTACTAAAACAAGAATGCAAATTTTGTGAAAAGCTTACATATCAGAAAAGATTGGAAGAACTTCCAATATAACATATAAATCGTCTTATATTGGGAAAATAGGAAGAAAGTGGGTATAATTCGGAAGAAAATGTATTGAAGTTTTCATCTGAAAGGTGATATATTGTAGGCGGAAAAAAGTACAGGAGGTGAATGCAGCATCACATAAAGCACACTTGACGGCGTTGTGCGGTGTTGCCTGAAAAATGAAAGCAAATAATGAAGAATCGTACAAAATAATACATAATTCAAGTTATGAATGGCTAAGCGGACTTATTGAAATACTTGGCGATATAACTCTTGAAAAGCCGCATTTGACGGAACTGTTTTTGAAAATGTATAAGAAGTCCATTAATAAAGCATTTACAGAAACTTTTCAGAATAGTTCCAAAAATAAATAACAAAAACCGCACAAAGCCTTTTGAATGCTCTGTGCGGTGGTTTGATTTAAGAGATGTTTATGTTTCAGAATCAGCCTTCAAGTATTATAACTGCGAATCCGTTTGTAACACCGAATCTGGTTGTCTGGAGTTTGCTTTCAAGACCAAGTTCGTTGAAGGCAAGCTGAATAGCACTTGCAGCTTCTTCCTGTGTGAAAGATTCAGGACAGCGAACAGCAAATGTAGTTGTATCTGCTGTAACGTTCTTAACAAGACAATCCTTATAAGCGTCAACGTTATCAATAACGAGGTTGTTGCTTGCGTAATATTCCTTAGAAGAATCATTTCCGACAAATGTATCAACGAGTTCATCAAGAGCGAATGTCTTGTCCTTAGTATAGCCTGTTGATTCAGCGAGAGAAGAATCTGCTTCGTAGAGGTAGTAAGGGATACCACTGTTTACTTCGTTGTTTGTACAGTCAATTTCGTACCATTCACCGTCAAGCTTAACCATGTTCCAAGCGTGAGGGAGGTTGCCGTTAAGATAACCTGTAACAACAATGCTTTCAACGTCGCAGAGGTCGCAGAGGATTCTGAAAGAGTAAGCGTAAGATGCACAAACGCCCTTGCCGTTTACGAGGATACCTACAGTGCTGAATGAATCGCCGTAATCCTTCATATTTTCGTCCATAATGAAGTTTGAAGCTTCGGCAGCCTTGAGAGCGTCGTTATCGTAAACTGAATTGTGAACGAGGTAGTCATAGATAGCGAATACCTTATCTGAATCGGTCATACCGTCAGTAATAACAGATGAGATTACTTCGTCAGCCTTAGCAGCGATAGCAGTCTGTTTTTCAGTGATAGCTGACTGGTCGTAAACATATTCAACGTAGAATGTCATAGACTGATAGTCATAGCCATATTTTGTGATGTTGATGATGTAAGGGTTCTGGTTGTAGACCTTATTGAAAACGTCAACGAGGTAGTAAGGATCCTGAAGTGAAGGGAATGCTTCAACGGAAATTTCAGAGTTGCCCTGAATGAGGTTGAGAGCGAGCCATTCTTCTTCGGCACTTTCAGCATTTATGTAAACGCTTTCCGGAGCATTTTCAACGGTTTTTGAATTACCGTGAGAAATATGTTCATGAGTGTTCTTTATCTGCTTTTGGATAAGCTCTGAATCATTTGTAACGTCTATTTCGTCGCCATCTGGTTCAGCAGGAGCTTCAGTTGTATCTTCTTTTGTTTCGGCTTCTGTAGGAGCTTCAGTTGTATCTTCTTTTGTTTCAGCTTCTGTAGGAGCTTCAGTTGTATCTTCTTTTGTTTCAGGTTCAGCAGGAGCTTCAGTTGGTTCTTCTTCTGTTTCAGGTTCAGCAGGAGCTTCAGTTGGTTCTTCTTCTGTTTCAGGTTCAGCAGGAGTGTCAGAGCCTTCGCCGTCCTCAACAGGAATAATTGTATCAACATCAACATCAGGGATTCTGTCAACATCATCTTCAGGTGCAGCGTTGCCTGAATTATTGTCAGAAACTTCAACATCAGAGATATCAATGCTGTCATCTTCAATATTTAAGTAGCCGTTGATTGCAGTGCCTGCAACTATATAGTTGAATATTTTGTCACCTGTAATGTCGTCTACGCCTTCTGTGTAAATAATAGGGTGCTTGCTTATAGAGCCGTCGATGTTGAGAATTTCCATTTCAGTAGGAATTTGGTCAATACTATTGATGAAGCTGCGGTGGAGGTCATCGCCTTCATCTGTAGCAGGGTGATACGGAAGTATGAGGTCTGCTGTAGGAATAGCAGCACTAAGACCGCTTTCAACGCCGTTTACAACTGCACTTACATAATATTCGCCGCCGACACCGTAGTTCTGACCGGAAATATAATCTCCTACCTGAACAAGACCGTGTCCCTTTCCGGAGAAATCATCAAATTCACATTCTGTAGTTTCGTCATCATAGAGCAGTGTCATACCATCATAGCCGCTTGTTGAGCCGTTCATAGGGTGATTATTTTCACCGGTTCTCAGTTCGCTGTCAACGAGCTTGTAGATGATATATTTTTCAGCACCCTCAACAGGCTCCCATACAAGCTTGAATCTGCCTGTTGAATCAACAGTCCCCTTTGCGTTAGGTGCCTGAACGTTGTTTGAAACAGTAAACGGAATGATTATTGGTTCTTCAAGTTCAACAGGTTCATTTGCATTCATATCGTAGTGAACAGCCATGTAATAGATTGGAGAATTTCCCCATGTGCAGATATCATTGTAAACGTAGTCATGAGACTGTGTTTCTGTTTTGAGAACAGGTTCCATAGGTGAGATAACAACAGTTGTTGAATCATCATCGTAATCAATGTCGGAATTGAAGTATATAGCACTTTCGTCTGTACACTTGGCATCGGTATGAACAGTAACGTATTCAAACATATCAATGCCTGCATCAAGATAGCTGAAATTGAAGTTGAAGGTAAATTCCTCTGTCTGAGAAACGTTGTAGAGAGGCATAAATTCGCTTTCATCAGAAACGTTGTAAGCGTTTTTGATATCCTCGATACTTACAGTAGCACCATAAGCCTTTGGAGTTTCAGAGTTTTCTGATGTAGTTTCTTCATTAGTTTTGCTTGGTACACTTCTGTCGATTTCTTCTTTGGAATCGTTGTTTTCTTTTTTACCTGAACATCCTGTCATGAAGAAAAGAGAAGCACAAAGAAGTGCAGAAAATCTTTTTAATTTGTTCATAAATAATCATTCTCCTTTAAATTTTGTGCGGATATTTTTCAGCCGCTTTCATAAATAACACTTTGTAACTTTTGAAAAGGCTGCATGGTTTGAAAAATTTTTTTTGCAGTTGTTTTTCAGCCGCTTTCATGAATAACACTTTGTAACTTCTGAAAAGGCTGCATGGGTTTGAAAAATTTTTCATTTTTTTTCAAAAAAGATGTTTTTTCCTGATATTTCGATGAATTTGTCATCTGTCACTATCAATTTCTCAACTGTTGAATCTGAAAATACAAGCATATAGTATTTTTCAGTGCCGTTTGGCGAACCATCAGCAGGCTGGGAATCTGCAAGAAGTTCAAACAGCTTTTCAGCTTCACTCATATCAGCTTCCGGAACATCAGTGAAAATGTTGGTATCATTGACCTTGATGTAATCAAGTTCGCCCGAATCATACCTTTGACACAGCCATTCAGCATATTGACTGTAATCTGCGTCAGGACGGCTGACAGGTTTCATTCCGCTGACTTCAGCAGGATGAAGCTTTATGTCAACATCGCTTACGTCAGTTGTGGAAGGATGATCTTTCTGTGACCTGTCCATGTAAATTTTAGTGCCGCCTATACCGGCAATAAGCACAACTGCCGCAGCCGCAGAGATGATTTTGGCTAATGAAAAGTGCCGCCTTTGAGAGTTTGCCTGTTCATTTTTCAGAGTATCAGTCAAATTATTGAGAAATTCAGGTGAAGGATTGATTTCAGAGAACTCTTTTTTGTAGAAATCCTGAATATTATCAGACATACTGTCCCTCCTCCAAAATTTTTTTGAGCTGTTCACGTCCCCGTGAAAGCTGTGATTTGACAGTTCCTTCCGTAGAACCGGTAATTGCAGATATCTGTTTTACGGAAAGTTCCTCGAAGTAAAAGAGATGTATCACCGTTCTGTATTTATCAGAAAGTTTTGCAACGGCATCAATAATATCCGAATGTTCGTCCATTTCGCACGAAATATTGTCAGCTTTTTCAAGGTCATCTCTGTGGCGGTTGTAGGCACTTGTCACAAAGGACTTTATTGTGTTGACAGTAACAGTAAGGAGCCATGCTTTGCAATGTTCCTCGTCGTTGAAGGACTTATCGGCACGGATAAATTTCAGCAGAACTTCCTGAGTGATATCCTCGGCATCATATTTATTGCATAATCTTGCGTATGCAAGCCGATATATCATGGCTGAATATCTGCTGACGATTTCTTCAGCCGTAAGTTTTGAATGTTGATTTTTCAAAACAAAACCTCCTGATGATGACTCATCCTGTAAATAACACTGTACAGGCGGCAAAAAGGTTGCATTAAAAATAAAAAAATAGTAATGAACGTGCAGCATCCATAATATCACATAATCTTTGTGCGGTGCTGCCTTAAATCAAAAAATATATAATGAATGCCAGCATTAATTATATCACAAAAACTTTGTGTTTTCAACATTTTTGAGCAAAATGGTGAACGGATAAGAGAAATATACATTATAATTGCCCGTTCACTACAAAAAAACAGTCGTTTTATCCAAATTCTCTTGACACAGAACACGACAGGATATATACTATATATGGGCACCTCTAAAAACCCCTTCTGAGAAAAAG
>JAZQND010000024.1:0-11909 GCA_045627145.1 Ruminococcus sp.
GGAGTGTCCGACAGGCAGACTTTCTCTTACGGATTACGGAAAGCTCACATTTGATAAGCCTGATTATGAAACATTCAAGTGTCTGTCTGCCGCAATTGAAGCAATAACAAAAGGCGGAGCATATCCGTGTCTTGTAAATTCGGCAAATGAAGAAGCCGTAAGGGCATTTCTGAACGATGAAATAACCTTTATTCAGATAGGCGAGATAGTTTCATCCGTTCTTGATAAATTTGAATATTTTGATATTAATGATTACAGCGACGTGACCAGAGCTGATTCAATGGCAAGGGATTATGTCAGGGGAATAGTTTCGGGATGCTGAAACACAGGCAATGAAAGGATTTTTCACACATGGGTATAGTTATAGCAATAATAATTTTCGGATTGATAGTAACCGTTCATGAGTTCGGACATTTTATATGTGCAAAACTCAGCGGTATACGGGTGCTTGAATTTGCGATTGGAATGGGACCTAAGCTTTTGCAGAAGAAAAAAGGTGAAACCGCTTATTCACTCCGATTGCTTCCTGTCGGCGGATACTGTGCTATGGAGGGCGAGGACGCTGAAACCACTGACGAAAGAGGTTTTCGCAATGCCAAGCTCTGGAAAAGAATGATAGTGCTTGTTGCAGGTGCAGTAATGAATTTCATTCTCGGATTTATTCTTCTTATTGTGCTTGTATGCATGATGGAGCAAGTTCCAACAACAGAGATAAAGGGCTTCAGCGGAGAGAAAAAAGATGACGGTTCAATTGTTTATTACGCCGAAAGCTATGAATCCGGACTTCGCCACGGTGATAAGTTTATAGAAATAGACGGCACTAAAATTTTCAGTACCCTTGATGTTAATTATATTTTTTCAACGTCAAATAAAGATACTCATGACGTTGTTGTAAAGCGTGACGGCGAAAAAATTGAACTTTCAGATGTTGTGTTTAACGATAAACGTGAGGGAGGCGGAACTATTGATTTCGGACTTACCTATGTCGAAAAAAATCCGCTTACCGTTACGAAGGGTGCAGGAGATCTTTTCATGTCTATGGGACATCTTGTCGGAATGTCTCTGAAACAGATGATATCGGGAAAAATGGATAAAAAAGAGGTTTCAGGCCCCGTAGGTGTGGTAACGGCGATCAATGAAACTGCCGAAGAAAGCGAAAGCTTTGCAGATGCGGTTTTCAATCTCATTTACATGGCTGCACTTATTACTATAAATGTAGGAATATTCAATCTTCTTCCCATTCCCGGACTTGACGGAGGCAGACTGCTTTTCTGTCTGATAGAACTTGTACGCCGCAAGCCTGTGAAACCTGAACATGAGGGATATGTACATCTTGCGGGAATGTTTCTCTTGTTCGGAATTATGATTTTTGCAACTTATAACGATATAGTAAGACTTATTACAGGAGGATAACTATGATAGATGTTTGTTTACTTGGAACAGGCGGAATGCTGCCTTTAAAAGATAGATTCCTTACAAGTCTTTACATTGAGAAGGACGGAAAGGCTTTGCTGATAGACTGCGGTGAAGGAACGCAGGTTGCAATGGGAGTTCACGGAATAAAAATGAGCAAGATAGAAATGCTTCTTATCACTCATTCACACGCTGACCATATAACAGGACTTCCCGGACTTTTGCTTTCAATAGGCAATTGCTCACGAACTTCGCCGCTTGACGTATATTTGCCGGAATCATGTCTTGAAACCGTAAAATCAATGATGTCTGTGTGCGGATATCTGCCCTATGAGGTGATTTTCCATACTCTGCCCGATAATGAACCGGCAGAAATAGATGCAGGTAAAATTGATGAAATGCTCACCCTTACCACGCTTCCTCTTAAACACAGCGTTGAATGTATAGGATACAGCATGAGTTTTGCAAAAAAACCTGTTTTTGCACCTGAAAAGGCAAAAGCTCTCGGTGTACCTGTTCAGTTCTGGAAACAGCTTCATGCAGGCGGAAGCGTTACCCTTGATGACGGTACTGTAATTACGACCGAACAGGTCACTAACGAATCGAGAGATTCCATTAAGATAACCTACACTACTGATTCACTTCCGCTTGATGAGATAGTTCCTTTTGCCGAAAATGCGGACCTTTTTATATGCGAGGGAATGTACGGCAGTCTTGATAAGAAGGAATCAATGAACGGAAAGGGACATATGCTGATGCAGGATGCCTGCGAACTTGCTTCAAAGGCAGGTGCAAAACGTCTGTGGCTTACCCATTACAGCCCTGCGGAGAAAAATCCTGAAGAATTTGAAAACGAACTGAAAGGCATTTTTGAAAATGTTTCGATATCGGTTGACGGAATGAAAATTACATTTTAAATTAAGGAGAAAACTATGAGAAACGTCAAAGCTGTTAAGGTCGGGGACTGCGTTCTCGATGGCAGACATATTTACATACAGTCCATGCTGAATGCACGTTCAGATGATATTGAAGGAAGCGTAAAACAGGCTGTTGAGCTTGAAAAGGCAGGCTGTGAGATAATTCGTGCGGCAATTCCTGATATGGAAGCTGTAAAGCTCATACCGGCAATCAAGGAGGCAGTGAATATACCGCTTGTTGCCGATATCCATTTTGATTACAGACTTGCTGTTGAATCTGCGGCGGCAGGCGTTGACAAAATTCGTATCAATCCCGGAAATATAGGCGGGATGGACAGGGTTAAACAGGTTGTGGATGCCTGCCGTACAAGAAATCTGCCTATAAGAATAGGCGTAAATTCAGGTTCGCTTGAAAAGGAGATACTTGCAAAATACGGTTCGCCTACACCTGAAGCACTGGTTGAAAGTGCAATGACTCATGCCGCAATGCTTGAACATTTTGACTTTGATGACATAGTTATTTCTATAAAATCTTCGGATGTAAATAAAATGATAGCTTCATACAGGCTTGCCGCTGAAAAGTGCAGTTATCCGCTTCATCTTGGAGTAACAGAGGCGGGTACAGAACGTATGGGACTTATAAAATCAGCAGTGGGAATAGGTTCGCTTCTCTGCGACGGAATAGGCGAAACCATAAGAGTATCCCTTACAGACGAGCCTGTCCGTGAAATTGAAGCGGCAAAGGATATCCTGAAAAGCATCGGCAAGCGTGGCGGTGTAAGAATAGTATCATGCCCGACCTGCGGAAGAACCAGAATAGACCTTATTAAAACAGCAAAAATGGTTGAGGAAGCTGTAAAGGACATGAACAAGGATATCACAATAGCTGTCATGGGCTGTATAGTAAATGGTCCGGGAGAAGCCCGTGAAGCAGATGTTGGAATTGCAGGCGGCGATGGCTGTGCTGTAATATTCAGAAAAGACGGTTCACAGCGAAAAATCAAGGAGGAGGAAATTGTCAGCGAACTCCTTGCGGAGGTTGACAAGCTTTAAGAATGAATATTAATTTAGCCGAATTTCTTAAAGAATACAATACAGAGATACCCGAAAGTATAAAATGCGGTGAAATATTCAAGCTGACCTATTCAGAAAAGCTTGATAATATAACTTTTCTTGCCAATTATGAGAAGCTTGTGCCGAGTGATGATATTTTTGTATTTGAAAAGGCTGCCGAGGAGGCATTGAAAGTTGAGAAGATACGTCTTTCGTGCCGCTATCCTTCTGAAATATTCGGAATGGACTGCTATTCGGAACTCCTCAAGCTTCTTAAACGTGATGTTTCGGTTGTGAACGGTTTTCTTGATGATGCTGATGTCAGACTTTCTGACGGCAGACTGGACATAAAAATCGTTCACGGCGGAATGGATATTCTCAATAGATTTGATTTCTGCGGACGATTTTCAAGGCTTATCTATAATCAGTTCGGTGTAAAGACAGTTGTTACGCTTGAAGGCGACAGCTCGGTTTCCAATGACGAGTATGACAGGATAGTTGAGGAAAGAGAAGCTGAAATTCCTGATTACAGCAGTCAGCTTATTCCTGAAAAAACAGCGGAGGAAATACACAATGAGGAGCTTCAGTCTGTTATTCCCACGGCTTCTGTTGATATCACAGGACTTGATAAGGATTTTGATTCGGAATCGGCAGAAATAATCAAGGGAAAGGCTATCCGTGAGAAGCCGATACCGATTTGTGAAGCCGTACAGAAGCTTGGAGATAAGCTTGTTGTTGTCGGGGACGTATTTGCTTCGGAAATCAAGGAACTTCGCAATGAAAAGTCTGTTGCTACCTTTGATATCACCGATTACAGCGGTTCTCTGAAAATAAAAATTTTTGGTACTTCAAAAGAAATAGAGGAAATGAAGCTTTCCTCAGTAAAAAACGGTACAACACTTCTTGTTTCCGGAAAGACCGATTACGACCAGTATGCAAGGGATATCGTTATATCAGCAAATTCTCTTATAAAGGTAAAGCGTATCCCGAAAAAGGACAACTATCCTGAAAAACGTGTGGAGCTTCACTGTCATACAAATATGTCTGCTATGGACGCTGTTACAGATCCTGTTACACTTATTAACAGGGCGGCTGAATGGGGACATCAGGCTATGGCAATTACCGACCACGGCTGTGTACAGGCTTTCCCTGACTGTATGTACAATATGCCGAAGAATTTCAAGGTCATCTACGGTATGGAAGCCTATGTCGTAAACGATATGGATAAACAGCTTATTTTGAAAGCTCCGGACAGCCGAAGTGTAAACGACGAAATAATCATTTTTGACGTTGAAACAACAGGTCTTAGTTTTGCTTCAGACCGTCTGACGGAAATTGGTGCAGTCAAACTGAAAAATTTGCAGGTAGTTGACAGCTTCAATACCAAGGTCAACCCCAAAAAGCACATTCCTGAAAAAATAACGGAGCTTACGGGGATAAGTGATGACGATGTTAAGGATGCTCCCGAAGAAAAGGAAGCCGTTGAGAAATTTATGGAGTTCTGCGGAAACAATCCTGTTCTTGCGGCTCATAATGCAAATTTTGATACAACGTTTATCAACGAAGTGTGCAGACGGCATTCTATTGATTTCAAATATAACTGGATAGATACACTTATTCTTTGTCAGGCTATGCTTCCCGAAATGGGACGGCATAAGCTGAATCTTGTAGCCAAACAGCTTAAACTTGGCAAGTTTGACCATCACCGTGCTTCTGATGATGCACTTATGCTTGCCAAAATATACATCGAACTTGTCGGAAGGCTTGTAAATGAAAAACAGCTCAAAACTCTTGATGAACTGAATTACAAGGCAGGAGAAATAGAGGTAAAAAAGCTGAAATCCTACCACCAGATAATACTTGTCCGCAATCAGGCAGGACTGAAAAATCTTTACAAGCTCGTTTCATACAGCAACCTTGATTACTTCTATAAAAAGCCGCTTATCCCAAAGACCGTTTTGCAGGCTCACCGTGAAGGACTGATTTTCGGAAGTGCCTGTGAGGCAGGTGAACTTTTTCAGGCAATGCTTGAAAAAGAACCGGAGGAGAAGATAGAAAAGCTTGCAAAATTTTACGATTATCTCGAAATACAGCCGATAGCCAATAATGAATTCATGGTTCGTGAGGGAACTGCTCAGGACGATGAGGAGCTTCGTGACTATAACCGACGTATCATTGAGCTTGGTGACAGGCTCGGAATACCGGTCTGTGCAACCTGTGATGTTCATTTCATTGATCCGAAAGATGCGATATACCGTAAAATAATCCTTGCCAGCATGGGGTTCAAGGATCTGGAAAATCAGGCTCCGCTTTACCTGAGAACCACAGAAGAAATGATGGCGGAATTTGAATATCTTGGCGAGGAAAAAGCAAGGGAAGTTGTCATCACCAACACAAATGCGATTGCGGATATGATAGAAGTTGTCAGACCTATTCCGAAAGGCACATTCACTCCGACTATTGACGGTGCGGAAGAAGAACTTGTAAAAATAACTCACGACAAAGCCTATGAAATATACGGAAATCCGCTTCCTGAAATTGTTGAGAAACGTCTTGACAGAGAGCTTTCCTCAATCATCAAGCACGGATTTTCGGTTCTTTACATTATCGCACAGAAGCTTGTATGGAATTCTGTTGACAATGGATATCTTGTAGGCTCAAGAGGTTCTGTCGGTTCATCATTCGTGGCTTCAATGGCTGGAATTTCGGAGGTAAATCCGCTTCCGCCGCACTATGTATGTCCGAAATGCAAGCACAGCGAATTTCTGCTTGACGGTAAATACGGTTCAGGATTTGACCTGCCGCAGAAAAACTGTCCTGACTGCGGCAGTGATATGACTCGTGAAGGCCACGATATACCGTTTGAGACATTCCTTGGATTTGACGGTGATAAAGCCCCTGATATCGACCTGAATTTCTCTGATGAATATCAGTTCTGGGCACACAGATATACTGAAAAGCTTTTTGGTAAGACCAACGTTTTCAAGGCGGGAACAATTTCTGTTGTCGCTGAAAAAACTGCATACGGATATGTTAAGAAATACTGCGAGGATAACGGCATTACGCTGAATAATGCTGAAATGACACGTTTATCCATTGGCTGTACGGGAATAAAGCGTACAACAGGTCAGCATCCGGGCGGAATGGTAGTTGTCCCGTCAGATTATGATGTTTACGATTTCACACCTGTCCAGCATCCTGCCGATACTGCCGATTCCGAAATTATCACCACACATTTCACGTTCAACTCACTTCATGATACAATTCTGAAACTTGACGAGCTTGGTCACGTTGTGCCGACACTCTACAAACACCTTGAAGACCTTACAGGCAAAAAAATCAAGGACGTTCCAACTTCTGATCCGCAGGTAATAAGAATGTGTACCAACTGTGATGTGCTTGGAGTGACTCCTGAAGAAATTTACTGCAAAACGGGAAGTCTTGGCATCCCTGAAATGGGTACAGGCTTCACCATTCAGATGCTGCTTGATGCAAAACCTACAAAGTTCAGCGACTTTTTGCAGATATCCGGACTTTCACACGGTACGGACGTATGGCTTGGAAATGCCAAAGACCTCATTGACCAGAAAATCTGCACAATTTCAGAGGTTATAGGAACTCGTGACAGTATCATGACATATCTGCTTTATAAGGGGGTTGAACCGAAAATGGCATTCCAGATAATGGAGTGGACACGAAAGGGAAAGGCTCCTAAACAGTTTACACCTGAAATAATACAGATGCTCCTTGACCACAATGTACCGCAGTGGTATATTGACAGTTGTCTGAAAATCAAGTATATGTTTCCGAAAGCCCACGCTGCCGCTTATGTTATTGCTGCGATAAAGCTTGGCTGGTTCAAACTGTATATGCCGCTTGAATATTATGCGACCTATTTCTCTGTAAGAGGTGAGGACTTTGATGCAGAGCTTGCCGTACAGGGAAAAGCTGTTGTCAGGGCAAGGATAGAGGAACTGAAAGCACTTGGAAATGACCGTTCCAAAAAGGAAAGTGACCTCTACGATATACTTCTTATTACAAATGAAATGCTTTCAAGAGGCTATGAATTTCTGCCGATAGACCTTTTCAAATCTCATGCCAAAGACTATCTTGTTGAGGATGGTAAGCTCAGAATACCGTTTTCGGCTATGTCAGGAGTTGGAGAAAATGCTGCAATGGGCATTTATGAGGCTGTTCAAAGAGGTGGATTTATGTCTGTTGAAGAATTTCAGCAGGAAAGCGGAGCATCAAAAACTACAATAGATATGTTGAAAAACGTAGGAGCATTTGGTGATTTGCCTGAATCCACTCAGATGTCTTTCTTTTAACTTGACTTTCTTTTAGTAATATGCTATCATATTATCATGTTAGCATACTAAAGTGATGACAGCCCATAAAAATACGGGCTGCGAATGGAGGAAAATATGCGTAATTATGACCTTATTACTCCCGAAGGTACAAAAGACCTGCTTTTCGGTGAGTGTACAATCAGAAGAAATATAGAAAATACGCTTCTTGAATTATTCAAAAAAAGAGGCTACTGCGAAATTATTACACCCGGACTTGAATTTTTTGATGTTTTTAACCTTAATTCCCAATACTTTCCACAGGAAAACCTTTACAAGCTTACTGATAACAAGGGCAGACTGCTTGTAATGCGTCCGGATTCAACCATGCCTATTGCACGAGTTGTTGCAACCAGATTAAGAGAAGCCGAGCTTCCTCTGAAATTCTGCTATAATCAGACTGTATACCGCACAGAACCTGCTCTCAAGGGCAGAAGTGACGAAATAGTACAGACAGGTATAGAGCTTATCGGTTCACAGCAGAAAATGGCAGACCTTGAAGTAATTTCAACAGCGGTTGATTCGCTTAAAGCTTTTGGTATGGAGTTTTCTCTTGAAATAGGTCATATAGGCATCTTTAAGGAACTTGTCGGCAGACTCGAAGCTACAGACAAGGAAAAGGAAAGCATAAGAAAGCTTATTGAAAACAAGAATTTCCCTGCACTTAATGATTTCCTTGATACTTTCGGAAATAATCCGATCACAAATGCACTTAAAAAACTCCCTGCACTCTTTGGCGGTGAGGAAGTATTTGATAAAGCCGAGGAACTTCTTCCTGATGATAATATTTCTGAGATCCTTGAGGAACTTCGTGACATCTATGCTGATATTTCTGAAATATGCGGAAATGACGGCACTATCACTGTTGACCTTGGTCTTGTAAACAAAACCGATTATTATACAGGTCTTATCATAAAAGGATATTTGCAGGGACACGGTGAGGAAGTTCTTTCAGGCGGACGCTATGACAGACTTATTTCTGAATTTGGTTATGATGTTCCGGCAATTGGTTTTGCGGTCAATGTAAACGGTATTGAAAAAGTTATTGTCAAGAATGGCGTATTCCCTGCAAATCAGAAAATAGACGCTATTGTTTATGCCGAACAAGGCTTTGAAGTTGCTGCACTTAAATCAGCTCAGAAGCTTCGTGAACAGGGATATGTAGTAGAAAATGCACTTTTTGATGACCTTGAAAGTGTAAGAGAGTATGCGATAGAAAAGAAAATTGCAAAGGTCGTTGTGATAGACAGCGACAGCAAGGAGGGGATAGAATGAATAAGCCTATCAGAATAGCTCTTACTAAGGGCAGACTTGAAAAGGATACAGTCGGACTTTTTGAAAAACTTGGATTTGACTGTACGGCTGTCCGTGAAAAGGGAAGAAAACTTATACTTCCGATACCTGACGGCAACCTTGAAGTTGTTCTTGCAAAGGCAAATGACGTTATAACCTATGTTGAGCATGGTGTCTGTGATATGGGTGTTGTCGGAAAAGATACAATAATGGAAATGAAAGGCAAATTCTATGAACTTGTAGACCTTGGCTTCGGAAGATGCAAATTTGCTCTTGCAACCAAAAAAGGCTACGATTTCTACAGCGGATACGGAATAAAAACCATTGCCACGAAATATCCAAACGTTTCAAGAAGCTTCTTTGAGAAAAAAGGCATGGATACGGAAATCATCAAAATTGAGGGTTCTGTTGAACTTGCACCGCTTCTTGAACTTGCTGACGGCATAGTTGATATAGTTGAAACAGGTACAACACTTAAAGAAAACGGACTTGAAGTTATTGAGGACGTTGCACCTATTTCAGCAAGACTTATTGCCAATACAGTAAGCCTTAAAATGCGTCAGGCTGAAATAGAAAGACTTATTAATCTTATAGAGGAGAATCTTTGATGAAGAAAATATTTGCAAATGGTATAGATGATGCTGAATTTCTCAGTGACCTTAAAAAAAGAAGCGGCGAAACCAATAAGAAGGTAGAAGCCGTAGTATCTGAAATAATAGAAAATGTTAAGGAAAACGGCGACGAAGCTGTTAAGAATTATACTCTTAAATTTGACGGAAATCTTCCGCAGTATTATGAAGTTCCGAGAGATGTTATCAATGATGCTCTTAGTGAAGCAGATGAAGAATTTGTTTCTGCCCTTCTTAATGCGATTGAAAATATATCTGATTTCCACAACAGACAGGTTGAACAGAGCTTCATAACTCCCAAGCAGAACGGCGTTATTCTCGGACAGAGAATAAGAGGCATAGCAAGAGTAGGACTTTATGTTCCGGGCGGTACTGCCGCTTACCCGTCAAGTGTGCTTATGAACGCAATTCCTGCAAAAATAGCAGGTGTAAAGGAAATAATCATGGTAACTCCTCCTCTGAAGGACGGTACACCAAACAAGGATATTCTTGTCGCTGCTGCCCTCTGCGGAGTTGACAGAGTATTTCTTTCAGGCGGTGCACAGGCTATTGCTGCACTTGCTTATGGTACGGAAGAAATACCGAAGTGTGATAAGATAGTTGGTCCGGGAAATATCTACGTTGCAACAGCCAAGAAGCTTCTTTACGGTGTTGTTGATATAGATATGATAGCAGGGCCAAGCGAGATACTTGTTATTGCAGACGAAACAGCAAATCCGAAATTTGCTGCGGCAGACCTTATGTCACAGGCAGAACATGATGTTCTTGCTTCTGCCATAATGGTTACAACAAGTGAAAAGCTTGCTGATGATACTATTGCAGAAATAAACCGTCAGAAGGAATATCTTTCAAGAAAGAGCATTATCGAAAAGTCACTTGAAGATTACGGTGCAATAATAATCGCAGACAGCCGTGAGAAATGTGTTGAACTTGCAAATCAGATAGCTCCTGAACACTTTGAAGTGCTTATGGAAAATCCTTTTGAACTTCTTGGAAGTCTTGACAATGCAGGTTCAATATTCCTCGGTCACTATGCTTCCGAACCGCTTGGTGACTATTATGCAGGTCCTAATCACGTTCTTCCTACAAGCGGAACTGCAAGATTTTTCTCACCTCTTGGTGTGGCAAGCTTTACAAAGCGTACTGCTTATACATACTACACAGAAGATGCATTAAGAGAAGCCAAGGAGGATATTGTTCTTATTGCAGAAAGAGAAGGACTTACCGCACACGCTAATGCGATAAAGGTAAGATTTGAATAATGAAGAAAAAAAGTCAGGCTGAACAGCCGTATCCAAACGACGGGAATTCCCGACCAAAACCGACTGTATCGATTAAGGTGATAACATTTTTTATCGTTATAGTTTCGGTAATGCTTTTCATAAATATAGCAGAAATAATTTTCTTCGGAAGGCTGAAAATATTTCTTGGGATACTGATATGCTGGCTGATATATCTCATTATAAGAAGACGGCATAATTTGGGTTTGAATATTATATTTATAAGATATAATTCAATTGCGGCTTTTCTTGGGGTTTTAGTTCTTGTTTCGTATGTTGCACTGTTTGGTTTTTCTTCCGAATTTGCCGGAGGATATAAGCTTGAAAAAAAGTATGCAGGTTTGAAGGATTTTGTCAGCGAAGAACTTTTCCCTGATGAACTTCCTGAATTTGTAGCTGATTATAAAGCCGATTATGAATCAAGTATATTTGAAGGAATGAAATATTTCAAAGTTCATTTCCGGACTACGGGAAATACCGCAGCTGAATATAAAAGGATATTTTCTGAAAAAGCTATCTATACGATTCCATACAGCAAATTTAAAGACAACAGGACAGAAGTTGAAAAATTCAGTCCTGAAGTTGAAATCTGGAGCAACAACGATAAAACCCTTGCTATTGCTTCTGATATGAGTTTCTGGAAGGATTATTCAAAAGATACAACAGTTTACATTCTTTATGCCGTGCATAAATGGCATGAACCTGAAAGCGATGCTGTTATAATAAATGAAAAAGAAGGCATGGTTGAATTTGTTCAGCTAAGATAAAATAACGGGCAGTACGGAAATGGTTTAAAATTCCATTTCTGTTGCTGCCCTAAAGGTGTTTTCAGATAATAGGACACCTCTAAAAACCCCTTCTGAGAAAAAGCAGCTATGCACAGCATCTGCTGCGTCAAGCCCTCTCGTAGTGCGAAAGCACGCCTTCGATGGCTTTTCTTGCATCTACTGTACCTATCTGCTTTTTCTTACTCAAAAC
>JAZQND010000025.1:0-17788 GCA_045627145.1 Ruminococcus sp.
ACAACAACAACTACAACAGAATCTACACCAATAGGTCCTGAGGATACAACAACAACTACAACAGGCTCTACACCAATAGGTCCTGACGATACAACAACAACTACAACAGAATCTACACCAATAGGTCCTGAGGATACGACAACTACAACAACTCAGCCTATAGTTATTCCTCCAGGAGTAACAACTTCAACTTCAGTTAAGACAGTTTACGTTGAAGTAAAGTCAACTGAAGGCTTCTACTTCAACCACGAAGGATCATTTGATAAAGGTCAGATCAAGTCAGCATATCTCCATGTAGTATATGCAGAAGGCTACACTGACGAAACAGGTGCTAAGATAATTGCAAGAACATTTGAAGAAACAATGGATATAACAAATGCTATTGGCTTCGGTTCAGCAACTCCTATCACAAAGTACAATAAGGATAACACAACATTCCTCTATACTGTAGACCTCGTTTACGATGGTGCTGACATCCTTGATAAGGAAGGCAACCAGATTGTTACAGCAGGCAACGTTCTGAGAGATCAGAATGAAGAAATCGCAAGCGTTGATGTTTACATCGGCGTAAAGGGCGATACAGACCTTAACAACAAGGTTGACGCTCTCGATGCTTCATTAACTCTTACATACTATGCTGTAACTTCTACAGAAGGAAATGTCGATACAAATACTTGCCTTTCAACAAGTGCTCTCGTAGGCGGCAATGCTAAGTCAGTATATGATGATTTCGCAGCATTCCTCAGCGATGTAAAGCTTGATAAGGACAAGAATGAAACAGTATCAAGATTCTCTAAGAAGGGTGAAAGAGTTGTTGATGCAAGAGATGCTTCAGGTATCCTTACATTCTACTCATGGTCATCTTCTGATGAATACAGCCAGATGGCTGCTGAAAAACCTGAAGAACTCTGGATTAAGGTTATTGGTGGAGAATCAGCTGAATAATTAATTTAAGTTTGTATCTGCCGTCGGAAACGGCGGCAGAAAACATAAAAATTACAAATCAATATAATTTAAATTATCTGAAAGGAAATAATAACAATGAACAAGAACAATTTAAAAAGAGCTCTTTCAGCTGTAGCTGTTTCAGCTTTAGCTCTTTCAGCAAGCAGTGTGTCCGCATTTGCAGCTCTTACTGACCATGGTATGGATTATGATTGTGAGCCTGCAGACGGCAGTGCAGCAGAATCAAAGCCTGTTGTCTCTGTTACAAAGACAAAGGCTCAGCCTGGTGAAGTTGTAACAGTTGAAATCGCAGTTGGCGGTGAAAATGTTGACAGCAACTACTCAACAACTGGTTTCCATGTTTACTGGGATGACGCTCTTACAGTTCAGCCACAGAAGAACGGTAAGTATGCTAAGGCTGGCGAAGCTTTAGAAGATATCAACGTTGAGCAGAAGGACAATGGTGCTTCCGGCGTATTCCTCGCTTCAATGGGCAGCGAAGATTTAGGTTATGAGGGTGTTATGTGGACAATCAACCTCAAGGTTCCTGATGATGCTGTAGCAGGTACTGTATATCCTATCGATATTTGCTATCAGACAGACTCATCCAAGAACGACCTCTTTGCTAAGCACACTGATTCTGATCAGGGTAAGCTTATGCAGGCTTGGTTCTTCACAAAGGGTATCAACTCAACACAGTACAACCCAAACACAGATCCGGTTCTTGCTGATTACAAGTTCGCTGAGGGTTATATTCAGGTTGATGGTGCGGTAACAGAACCAACAACTACTTCTACTACACAGATTACAACAACAACAGCAGCTCCAACAACAACAACAACAGCAGCTTCAACAACAACAACAGTTTCATCTGCAGTTTCAACAACTACTACAGTAGCTGAATCTTCAACAGCAGCAGACAGCACATCAACAACAAAGGCTCAGTCTACAACTACTAAGAAGGGTTCAGGCAAGTCCAGTGACTCACCTAAGACCGGTGTAACAGGCGTAGGCGTTGCAGTAGCAGGTCTTGCAGTAGCTGTTGGTACAGCATTTGCTCTTAAGAAGAAGGAAGACTAATTTAAGTTAGATTTCTGAATAGATGTATAATTAAGGCTCTCCATTTCGGAGAGCCTTTTTTATCAGTATTTTTTTTCAGGAGGAACGTAATTAACTCCGCCCCAGCCGTCGATATTTGCACGTTTCATTGCACCAAAAAGCCTGTCTTTAAAGCCGTGGTCTTTCATTTCCATATCGTGAATGAAATCTTTGGTACGCTGACGGTTTGTGTGACCATCAGCCGGACATTTTGACTTTACTATCGGAAGTTCGCATTTATTCGCCGCCCTTGTTATCTCTTTTTCAGGTGCAAAAACCAGCGGACGTATAAGGGTTATATCACGTCTTGAAAGATAATTAGTCGGTGCAAAACAGCCTATTCTGCCTTCTGTAAACAAATTCATGAGAAAGGTTTCAACAGCGTCATCATAGTTGTGACCAAGTGCTATTTTGTTGCAGCCAAAGTCTTTGGTGGCACTGTGTAAAGCTCCACGCCTCATTCTTGCACACAAACTGCATGGATTAGTTTCCTGCCTTACGTCAAAAACTATTTCACCGATTTGTGTCTGAATTACATGATATTCAATGTTGTTTTCATCACAAAATTTCTGAATTGCAGAGTAATCTCCATGCTGACCGCCGAATCCGGGATCAAGAGTTACTCCCACAAGCTCATATTCAATACCGATAAATCTGCGGAGAAGTGCAAGACCATACAGCATTACAACGCTGTCTTTACCGCCTGAAACGCCGACACATATTCTGTCACCGTCATGAATAAGGTCGTATTCCGCAACAGCTTTTCGCATATATCCAAGAATCTTCTGCATAACAGCCTCCAAAAAACAGGCAGGTTCTATTCCGCCGCCTGATAAATTAATGCTCCGCCATTACCTTAATTGATGGAGCAATATCAGATAAATTATAGCACATCGTAAAGAAATTTGCAATATAACTTGCAAAATAAGCTGAAATGTATTATAATATAAAAAAGAAAACTTGAAAAGAGAGGTAAAATATGTCACAAGTTGTTTTGACACTTCTGATTGCAGGAGGAATTATTGCTGTAATCGGACTTGTTGGAGTAATTCTTTACCTTTTCAGTAAAGAAACATTTTTCAAAGCTTTGTCTTTTTTCGTAATGGATAACGGCAAGGCAGAAGAATCAGACATGAAACTTGAACAGGTTAAGCTTCCCGAAAAGAAAGTTCAGAAAAGCAAGGCTAAACCTTCTACGGAACTTTGTAAACTTATAAGCAAAAGTGATGATAGACTAAGAACAATTGATAATCTTGGTGTTGAAAGAATAGTTGATTCTTATTATGAGCTTGTTTTTGTAACAAGAAAAAAGGAAAAGCTGTATATTGCTTGTTCGGCGGAGGCTTACGATAATGTTCCGTTTGACAGTGAAGGCGAGCTTACCTATCGACGCAATACACTTGTACGCTTCAGATATTACAACAAAAAGGACGAATTTATTATAAATAACTAAAGGGCACCTCTAAAAACCCCTTCTGAGAAAAAGCAGCTATGCACAGCATCTGCTGCGTCAAGCCCTCTCGTAGTGCGAAAGCACGCCTTCGATGGCTTTTCTTGCATCTACTGTACCTATCTGCTTTTTCTTACTTAAAACGGGTTTTTAGAGATGCCCTAAACAGGCTTTAAGGCGGCGTTCTGCCGCCGAATTTTGTTGAGACAGCATGACTGTTTCGTGGGAGGTTAAAATGGTTTCATTTAACAATGAGTGGGACGAACTTCTGAAAAATGAGTTTACTAAAGAATATTACCTGAAATTAAGGCAATTTCTTATAAATGAATACAGAACTAAGGTGATTTATCCCGGAATGTACGATATCTATAACGCTATGAAGCTTACTTCTTACAATGATGTCAAGTGCGTTATTATAGGTCAGGATCCATATCACGGCGAAGGTCAGGCTCACGGACTTAGTTTTTCGGTTCGTAAGGGAATTGCACCGCCGCCTTCACTTATTAATATTTTCAAGGAAATAAACAGTGACCTCGGTATAAATAATCTTGGTAAACACGGTGAACTTACAAAATGGGCTGAAAGCGGTGTGCTTTTGCTTAATTCGGTACTGACAGTCCGTGCAAATCAGGCAAGAAGCCACCACGGAATGGGCTGGGAGAATTTTACAACAGAGGTTATACGACTGCTGAATGAACGTGAAAAACCTATAGTTTTCATGCTCTGGGGAGCAGATGCAAAGGCAAAGCAGCAGTTTATTACAAATTCAAATCATCTTATTCTGAAAGCTGCACATCCAAGTCCGCTGTCAGCTTACAACGGATTTTTTGGTTGTAAGCATTTTTCAAAAGCAAACAGATTCCTTGTAGCAAACGGAATGACAGAAATTGACTGGTCAATAGATTAATGGAGGTAAATATGAGTATAAAAGATTTATTTAAAGAAAAAACAGTATTTTCATTTGAGGTTTTCCCTCCTAAAAAAACAAGCCCAATAGATGTCGTTTACAAGACACTTGACGAACTTAACGACCTTAAACCTGATTTTATCAGCGTAACTTTCAGTGCAGGCGGAAGCAGCAATAATACCTATGCACTCGATATTGCTTCAAGAATCAAGGATAAGGGCATTACACCGATGATTCACCTCCCAAGCATTAATTATACCAAAGAGGAGATAACAGCTACTCTTGAACAAATCAAGGCTCGTGGAATTGAGAATATACTTGCTCTCCGTGGTGACCTTAATCCTGATATACCGCCCAAAACCGATTTCCTTCACGCAAGTGACCTCGTTGAATTTATCAGACAGCACGGTGATTTTGATATTGCAGGTGCTTGCTATCCGGAAATACACCCTGATTCTGATTCAATGGTCGATGATATACGCAATCTTAAAAAGAAAGTTGATGCAGGTGCTTCACATCTTATCAGTCAGTTGTTTTTTGATAATGAATGCTTCTATTCGTTCAGGGAAAAGGCTGAACTTGCCGGGATAGATGTGCCTATTGAAGCCGGAATCATGCCTGTAGTCAACAAAAAGCAGATAGAAAGAATGGTAACCACCTGCGGTGCAAGCCTGCCTACAAAGTTCGTCCGCATTATGAATAAATATGAGGATAATCCTGAAGCACTTCGTGATGCAGGAATTGCCTATGCTATAAATCAAATCGTTGACCTTGCAGCAAGCGGAGTAGACGGAATACACCTCTACACCATGAATAATGCTTATGTTGCACGAAAGATAAGTGAAGCTGTATCCGGTATAATAGGTGCATAATGAAGCTTGAATCTGTATCTAAGGCGGAAGCTGCAAGGTATATGGGAGTAAGAGGCATACCTGATGAAAAGGTTTCAGAGCTTCTTGAACGTGCTGAAAAACTCGTCATAGAAAGTGTAGAGCCAAAATATGTTTACAGGTTTGCAAATATAGAAGAATGCGAAAACGGAATAGAAATTGAAGAAACGAGTATTCTGCTTACAGGCAATTCAATTCGCAGTCACCTTAAAGAATGCAGCAGAATTGTTTTGTTTGCCGCTACACTTTCGGCGGAAGCAGATAAACTGATTCGACAGACGGCTGTTGAAAATGTCGCATTATCCCTTGCGGTTGACTGTATATGCAGTGCGGCTGTTGAACAGGTCTGCGGCTGTGTGGAAGAAGAAATTTTTTCAAAGATTCCTGAAACTTTCAGAACATGGAGATACAGTCCGGGATACGGTGATTTGCCGATAGAGCTTCAAAGCAGCTTACTTAAATTATTGAATGCCGAAAGAAGGATAGGGCTTACTTCAACGAATAACAGCTTGTTGATTCCGACGAAATCCGTTACAGCGATTATAGGAATCTCCGATAAACCTTTAGAAAAAGCAAAGACAGGCTGCAGTTCATGTCGGATGAATGGGAGCTGTGCATTTTCAATTAACGGTTTGAAAAAATGTCACTTTATTAATCTGTGATTTAACTTAAATTATTATTTAAACGGAGACAATATTAATTGCCTCCGTTTACAATTTGTCCATATTGTATATAGTTTATGTAATATTCATACTATTTTGCGGTTAAATTTCTATGAAAATTTGGTATTGACAGATTGCTCAATAAAATGTTATAATTAAGAAAACGTGTACAGAACTGTCAGGTATTATGTCCGCATTACCATGACAGCATATATCCGGAAAAATGGTGTGTCTTTACGCCACTCCTTCGGTTATTCTTTTAAAAGGAGTCCTGATTATGAATAAAATGAGAATCATTATTTCTGCATTGCTCATTTCTGCAATGTCACTTCCACTTATTTCTTGCAGCGGCAGCAAAGATAATTCTGATGAAAAACCTAAAAAAGAACTTGATTCTTCCGTAAGAGAAGAAATTCATAAGAACGCCGAGTCTACTGACTTACTCGTCGGCGAACTTGAAAATAAAAAAATAAAATGGCTCTCAGACTGGGATATTAATCCCGACGGCACAGGCAAAAACGTTCCGACCGAACTTGCAGTATTTCAGGAACGTTACGGCGGTGAGATAGAGTATTACCAGACTACCTTTGAAAGCCGTTATGATGACCTTGCTCAGTATATCAGCTCAGGTGAAGGTATAGATTTCTTCTATGCAGGAAACTTTGACGCTTTTCCAAAAGGTGCAATAAGAGATATGTTCGTTCCTGTTGACGATTACATTGATTTCAGCTCTCCTCTCTGGGAAGATATCAGTGATATTAACGACAGTCTCCTTTGGAACGATAAGCATTATATGGTAGGCGTTGAGGCTACGGGCGATAATGTTGTTGTTGTCTATAACCGAAAAACTATTGCAGAAGCCGGTCTTGAAGATCCTAAAGACCTCTACGACAGAGGTGAATGGAACTGGAATACTTTTCAGGAACTGCTGGAGAATTTCTGCGATTCTTCAAACCAGCGTTACGGAATTGACGGCTGGTGGTTTGAATTTGGTATCCTCAATACCACAGGTGTTCCTCCCATCAGTATCGACAACGGAACTTTATCAAATAATTTGAGCGATCCTGCAATTGAACGTGCAGAGAATTTTCTGTATGACCTCTATCAGAAAAACTGTATCGCTATAGGTGCAGGCGATTTCGGCTGGGAAACCAAGCCTTCGTATATCGGCGAGGGAAAAACTTTATTTTATCCTGTCGGACTTTATCAATTCTATCAGGAAAAAGAAAAATGGACAAAAATTTTCGGCGATGATGTTTTCTTTGTACCTATGCCGAAAGATCCCGAAGCAGACGAATATTATATTCCAACAGGTCTTAATTCCTATATGTTCGTCAGCGGCGGTCAGAACCCTGAAGGAGTTGCAAAATTCCTTGAATGCAAACGCTTTACTCTCCTCGATGAAAATACCAAACAAGTAGGAGACCAGCAGTTCAGAGACGATTTCGGCTGGTCTGATGAAATGCTTGAAATGAAAGACGAATTGCTTCGACTTGCTTCTGAAAACCCCGTTGTTGATATTTCAAAGGGAGTTTCTGAAGACTGCGGCGAACTTCTCGATACAAATATGAGAAGTGCTGCAAGAGGAACTCCGTGGAACGAAACATACGAATCTATCTCTCCTGTGGTTGACAAGTTTATTGAAGAAATAAATAACGAATAAGCTGAAATAACTGTTAAAACATTGCCGCATACGGAAAATATAGATGTGGTATAGTTTTAAATAAGGCGAACAGTTATGAAAAGACCGCATGGATTATTATCATTGAACCAAAATTGCTATGATAATAATATGCTGTCTTTAAATGGTGCAGAAGGGAGGCTTATTATTTATGGAAACAGCTCTTGTAACCGGAGGCTGCGGTCTTATAGGTCAGCATATTGTTTCAGGTCTCTTAAAAAAAGGATTCGCAGTAATCGCAATTGATAAAGATGAAAATGATTATAACGTAGGAAAACCCAATTATACTTTTATTAAAGCAGAAGCTACAGATAAAAATGTTGTTGCAGAATTGCTTGAAAAAAATGATATATATCTCCTTGTTCACGCTGCTTATACAGTGGATAATGATATAGGAGCTGTGATTGATGAATCAGTCATAAAGCAGTCTTCACAAGTTGATAAGTATTTATATCGCTATGCAATGTCTGAAAAAGTTAGGAAAATAGTTGTTTTGAGTACGGATCAGGTATATGATTTCCCGAAAACCCGTGAGCCGATTCAAGAAGACAGTGATTTACGAGTTGCGACAAATTATGCCGCTATGAAATATGCTTCCGAAAAGGCTTTGGTAACAGAACTTAATTACCATCTCAAAAAGAAAAATGAAAAAGATGAAAGTACAGTTTGCTGTGTAGCAAGAATTGCACCGATTTATACCCGTGATTATACCGAAAACCTTATTGCAAAGCTTATTGATCCCAAAGACGGCGTTATGTTTGTCTCAGGAAAGGGACAGTACGGCTTTCAGATGTGTTGTCTGTATAATCTTATTGACTTCGTGCTTTGTTTTGCTACAGCCTCAGACGACGAAAAATATTCAGGTATATATAACGTTTGTGATAAGCTTCTTACCACAGCCGCTGATATAATTACTTTCATGAGAGAAAATCATACTCTCGGATCAGTTGTTCAAAGAGCTCCGACTGTTACAATTTCAAAGCTGAGAGGATTATTTGGCAGCAATAAAGAGGAAAAGATAAATTACCGATATCTTGATGTTACAAAGCTTGAGAATAATAATATGCTCGATACAACTCGTGCAACTCAGCTCACAACTTTTAATTGGGATATTCATAATACAAAATAAAAAATACCCTTAACGTGTTATGCGTTAAGGGTATTTTAGTTATTCAATAACAGTATAATTGTCAGCGGCATTTTCTTTGGTTGCGTGTTCGGTAACGCTTAAAACCTTTACCTTCAGCGGGCGTGTTCCCATGTTGATTTCGATTATATCACCAACTTTAACATCATAAGAAGCACGGGCTGCTTTGCCGTTTACAATTACTTTCTCAGCGTCACAGGCTTCATTAGCAACAGTTCTGCGTTTGATAAGCCTTGTAACTTTAAGATATTTGTCAAGTCTCATAAAATGAATTACTTATTGATAGCTTCCTTGAGTGATCTGCCGGCTTTGAAAGCTGGAGCTTTGCATGGAGGGCATACCATCTTAGCCTTTGTCTTAGGATTGATGCAGGTCTTTTCGCCTCTTTCACGAACTTCAAAAGTACCGAAGCCTGTGATAGAAACCTTATCACCATTTTCGAGAGCTTCCTGAATAGCAGCGAGAGTAGCCTCAAGAGCAGCAGAAGCATCTTTCTTAGTGCAGTTAGCCTTGTCAGCGATAGAATTAATAAGTTCAGTTTTAGTCATTGTTATTATCCTCCGTATTTATAAGATTTTTAGCTTTGTCCCAGTATAAATCAAGTTGTTCAATTGGGAGTGACTTCATGTCGATATTGTCATTTCTTACAAGTTCTTCGGTCAAAGTGAAGCGTCTGATAAACTTATCAGTAGCAGATTTCAGGGCGAGTTCTGCATCAACACCGAGATGACGGGCAGCGTTTACACAGGAAAAAAGCAAATCTCCGAGTTCGTCTTCGATATCGGCTTTGTTACCGCTTGCGACAGCGGCATCAAGCTCGGCTTTTTCTCTGGAAATGCAGGCAATAGCGTCATCGGCACAATTGAAGTCCATACCTGCCCTCATAGCACGTTTTCCGACCTTCTGGGCTCTCATTAAAGCAGGGAGCGATTTGGCAACGCTGTTAAGGGTATCTGCATAGGTTTCCTGACCTTTGGTTTCCATTTTTATTGCGTCCCAGTTTTTAAGAACCTGATCTGATGTATCTGCTTTAACTTCACCGAAAACATGGGGATGACGAATTATCAGTTTTTTGCATATTTCGTCGCAGATATCATCGAATTTGAAATTGCCTGATTCCTCCTCAATTCTGCAATGAAAAACGACCTGAAGGAGGACATCTCCCAGTTCTTCACGGAGAAGGGCAGTATCTTCGAGGTCAATAGCCTCGATAACTTCACAGGTTTCCTCGATGAAATTACTTTTAATGGATTTGTGAGTTTGTTCTCTGTCCCACGGACAGCCGCCCTCACTTCTCAAAAGCCGCATTATGTCAAGCAAATCGTCAATATTATAGCGGCTTTTCTGCTGATAATCGACCATATTTCAACACTCCCTTAAAAGATAACTGATTAGGGCAGCACCGTACAGTATTTGTATGATGATGCCTTAGGAATGTGGCAGAAAAGAGCAAAAAGCGGTTTTCTGCCATACTTTTACTATAATACAATATATTTTGTCAAAAAGCAACCCATTTCAACAAATTTGTGAATAAAATATAAGAATGACAAAAATAAAGAATTGCTTTGTTGATTTTGCTATAAAAATCAGGTTCTGTCAACGAATCCGACTTTATGATAGACCTTTGAAACGATACGCTGTGAATATTTAAGGGCTTTTTCAGCACCTTCGGTGTAGCATTTTTTGAGGTAAGCCTTGTCTGCACTAAGGCGTGCAAATTCTGTGCGGACAGGTTCGAGGTGGTCAGCAACAGCCTCGCCGACAGCGAGTTTGAAATCGCCGTAGCCCTTGCCTGCAAATTCACTTTCAATAGAAGCGAAGTCCTTGCCTGTGATGCAGGAATAGATAGTCATGAGGTTGTTTATGCCGTCCTTACCTTCACGGTAGCAGATTTCAGCATCGCTGTCGGTAACGGCACGTTTGAACTTACGGATAATAGTATCCTTATCATCAAGGATAAGAATGCAGGCATTCGGATTCTCGTCTGATTTGGACATTTTCTTGGTTGGTTCCTGCAAGGACATTACCTTTGCACCAACTTCGGAAATATATGGTTCAGGGAGAGTGAAGAAATCGCCGTAACGCTGATTGAAACGCTGTGCGATATTTCTTGCGAGTTCGAGGTGCTGTTTCTGGTCTATGCCGACAGGAACGAGGTCTGCATTATAGGCGAGAATATCAGCAGCCATAAGTGAAGGATATGTAAACAGACCTGCATTTACGTCATCGGGGTGACGCTGACTTTTATCCTTAAACTGTGTCATACGGGAAAGCTCACCAAACTGTGTATTACAGCAGAGTATCCAGTTAAGTTCTGCATGGGTTTTTACATGGCTCTGTATAAAGAGAATGGACTTATCAGGATCAACTCCGCAAGCCATGAGTAGAGCGTAGGAATTGAGAGTGTTTTGTCTGAGTTTAGCGGCTTCCTGACGGACAGTAATAGCGTGCATATCAACAACGCAGTAGATACAGTTATATTCTTCCTGTAAAGGTCCCCAGTTGCGGACTGCACCGATATAATTTCCGAGAGTGAAAGTACCTGTTGGCTGAATACCGCTGAAAATTAACTTTTTATCTTCCATCTGGCAAAAAACTCCTTACTTTGCAGCAACATTGCGTCTTTCAGCGTCGTCCTTGAGCTGGCAGTTTCTTATCTCGCTGAGAACACGCTGATACATAACATAGAATGAACGGAGTTCAGGCTGGTCAGCAGGGATAATTCCGGCAGGAATTTCAGTTTTGTATACACCGTTTCTTGTAAGGAGGAAGATATTGTTTGTTCTGCCCTTTGGAAGGTCAAATTTCTTGGTTTTTTCGCATTTGCTGAGAATCTGACCTGCATTTGCAACGAGAGTATGAGTAGCCTGAACGAGGTTTCTGTATTTCTGTGAAGCACCGGTATATTCGCCGCCGTTATTGAAGTAAACGTTAGCTGCACCGTTGATGAAGCATACCATAGTTGTAAGTATCTCCGAACTCATCGGAATATCAATTACAACACCAAAAACCTGATTCTTTTTGAAGTTTGTGTTGAAATACTGAGGTGGGAAATTAATAGCCTGACCTCTTGTCATTAAATATTTCTGTGTGACATTATATCTGTCTGTAGCTTTGTTTGGCATAATAGCAAATTCCTTTCATTAATGGATTAATCGAACATTTCTCGTGTCATGCGACCGAGAATTTCCATACCTTTTTCAATATTTTCATTAGTAGGTGTGGAATAGTTAAGTCTGAATGAGTGGCTTACGTCACCCTCATTTATACTGAATGAGTTGCCCGGAACAACGGCAATTTTGTATTCCTGAACTGCTCTTGTGCAGAACTCATTCATATCGCAGTCATCAGGGAGGGTACACCATATAAACAGACCGCCCTGTGGCTTGATATAGCTGATTTTCTTTGAGAAACCGCTGTCGATGTATGAGCACATAAGTTCACATTTGTTTCTGTAGATATCACGAAGCTTGTTGAAGTGAGCTTCACGGTCAACAGTGCTTATGAAGCGGTGAGAAACGACCTGAGCCCAGATATTTGAATGAACATCTGAAACCTGTTTGCAGACAACGATTTTCTGGATGATAGGTGCAGGAGCAGATACATAACCTGTTCTGAAGCCTGATGAGATAAGTTTTGAGAAGGTGCTTGAATAGATAACCCTGCCTTCTGTGTCAAGGCTCTTGATAGTAGGGATATTTTCGCCTGAGAATCTGAGTTCGCCGTAAGGATCATCTTCAAGAATGATGAAGTCATATTTTTTAGCAAGTTCGTAAACAGCCTTTCTCTTTTCCAAAGACATGGTTCTGCCTGTAGGGTTCTGGAAATTAGGAATGAGATAGAGGAGCTTAACGTTCTTTTCCGATTTAAGGGCATTTTCAAGCTTTTCGAGGTTAATGCCGTCGTTGTCCATGTCGATACCTTTGAGGTTTACGTTATATGAACGGAAAGCGTTAAGTGAACCAATGAAGCTTGGAGATTCGCAAAGGAGAGTATCGCCTTCGTTAAGGAGAACCTTGCATGAGAGCTCATTAGCTTGCTGACCGCCTGAGGTGATAATGAGGTCATCAAATTCAGGGTGGAAGCAGCCCTTTGATTTCATCCAGCCTTTGAGAAATTCACGGAGAGGAGTATAACCTTCTGTAACGCTGTACTGGAGGGCGAGGATAGGGTCATCTCTGAGAAGTTCGGCAGAAATTTCAGCGATAGCCTCTTTTGGGAAAGCTTCGGGTGCAGGGTTGCCTGCGGCGAAGGAAATAACTTCAGGATCGGCGGTGAATTTAAGTATTTCACGGATAGCGGAAGCACGGAGCGTGTTTACCTTATCTGAAAATTTATATTCCATAATAAAAACGACCTTTCTGTAATGGTGGTAATGCTGAAATGCACATAACCTAACCTTTATTATATCACATATTTTCCGATTCTGCAACATATATTTTTGTGAAATAGTAAATTAATGCTGAGACTTTTTCACGATATATGCTTAAAAAAAGGAATCAGGCAAAGTTTTCTTGTCAGTTTGCATAAAAAGGCGTGGTAACTTCTGACGTATGTCAAAAGTTTTTGTAGTGATATGACAGAAAAAACGTCGGTGATTCGTGCAAATCGTCAGGCATAGAAAATGGAGTGACAAATATGAAAAAGCAGAATTTTCTGAAAGGTTCGATAATTTTAATGCTGTCAGCGGCGGCGGCGAAGCTTCTTGGGGCATTTTTTAAGATACCGCTTACAAATCTTCTTGGCGGAGTCGGAATGAGTTATTTCAGTTGTGCCTACAGTTTGTTTATGCCTGTTTATGCACTGACGGTGACGGGGCTTACTTCTGCTGTTGCAAGAATGACGGCAAAAAGTGCCTCACAGGGACGTTTCGGAGAAGTCAGGCAAATAAGGCGGACTGCACTGGTTTTATTTTCGGCAGTTGGTCTGCTGGGAAGTCTGATAATTTTGCTGCTTGCAAAGCCATTCAGTATCATTTCATCGGGAAATGCGGAATCTTCAGCGGCTGTCATTATGATAGCACCTGCGGTATTTTTCGGCTGTATTACGGCTGTTGAACGTGGATATTACGAGGGACTGAGCAATATGTATCCGACAGCAGCTTCACAGGTAATTGAGGGGGCTGTAAAGGTTTTGGCAGGGCTGAAATTTTGCAGTTATGTTTCAGAAAATCCTGAAATAGTAATGAGGTATTTTCCGTATGTTAAAGATGTTCGTGCGGCGGCAGCGGCGGCAGGTATACTTGGAGTGACGGTCTCAACAGCAGGTGCGGGGGTGTTTTTTGCAATCGTTGGTTCGTTTACGAAAAAAACTGAGAGCATGACGAACAGTGTATGTATGGAAAGAGGTGGAATCGCAAAGGAACTCGTTCTTACAGCACTTCCCATAGGAGTAAGTGCTGTTGTTACAAATCTGACGGCAATAATTGATATGTGGACAGTTATAGGCGGACTTTCGGGAAGCAGGTTCGAAAAAATACCGGCAGGTACTTCTATTGAAGATATGCCTTACTTTGTATACGGTTCATTTGCAGGCATAGCATTGACGGTATTCAATCTTGTGCCGTCTGTGACGAATATGCTTGGAAAGGGGGCTTTGACCTGTATAACATCCGCATACGAAAGAGGCGACAGGGGACAGCTTAAAAACAGCACAGTACAGGCACTTATTTTTTCGGCAGTAATAGCAGTTCCTTCAGCAGTGGGAATTGCGGTACTTTCAGAGGAAATACTGAATTTTCTGTATCCTTTGCAGGCGGACGAAGCTATGATATGTGTAGTTCCGCTGAAAATACTAATGCCCGGAATGGTGTGTCTGTGCATATCGTATCCGCTTTTCAGTATGCTTCAGGCTGTCGGAAAACCGTCTGAACCGCTTAAAATAATGCTTGTCGGAACGGCGGCAAAGCTTATTGGAAATCTGGTATTGATACCGAAAATCGGTGTAAACGGTGCAGCAGTTTCAACAACAATATGCTATACAGCGATACTAATTATTTCATTTGCGGTATATTTGAAAACGGTGAAAATAAAAATATTCGTAATGCCTTTTGCGAAAGTTGTGTATGCAGGGCTGATGTGCGGCGGTGCAGCTTATATTGCGGCAGTTTTAGCAAGAAAGCTTGGTGCCGGAGATTTAAAGATAATACTTTTTTCAGCATTTGCAGGCGGATTTGTGTATCTGGGTATGATATACACACTTATGGGAGTTCACACGGCAAAAAATAAAGCCTGCACAAAGGCAGGCTGAAATTTTATTTAAGTAAAGCGTCAGCATTGGCTATCATATCAGGGGTGATATCAATGAGTATTACTTCTTCCTTATCGTTTACAGCATCTTTTGTCGGGAAGAAACCAACAGTAAATTCAGTAACGCCTTCATCAAGAAGAAAACCGCCTATAACGCCGCTGAACTGACCTTTTGCAGGAATTTCAAACGGATCTTTTGAATAGGAATTTTCCTTGAATGCATTAAGAGCATAAAGCTGTGTGCGGATATCGGAATAAATATCGGTACCATCGGGAAGTCTTATGAAGAAGTTATTGAGTGTGCTGAGTGAGTAAGCAGTATCAGTAGGATTATTTATAGTAATATCGAAGAAGATGAATTTCTGACCGTTTTCGATAACACCCGGATCTATGACAGAATTGAGTTTGAAAGATGTTTCATTTGCATCAATTTCATCAGAAAGATTTGCTCTGTGTTCAATAGAACCGATATTTTCTAAATCTATCGGATCACTGTCAGGAACGGCGTTGCTGTCAGCGGTGTTGTTTGAATCAACGTGGCTTACGGAAGCTTCGGACTGAGTATCAGAAGCACGTTCAACAACCTTTTTCTCGCCACAGCCGAAAGCAGAAACGAGAGTAAGAACTCCTGCGAAAGCAAGAGCAGTGATTTTTAAATTTTTCATGTTCTATTCCTCCGATAAGGTTATTTTTTATACAAACACATATAGTATATCACACTACATCGCAATTTGTCAAGTAGAGAGGGCAGTTTCGCCGATTATTTTTTACGCATTTTTTTGACTTGTCTGCGGATATATCTGAAGGTATAGTCTTCACCCCTGTCACGGAGCATGGTCAGCAGAAATTCAAGTTTTACGGAAGTTTTTTTATCAATAAAGTGTCTGGATTTACCTCTGAGAAAATATTCAAGAGGCAGACCGTCGTGATATTTTTCTTTATTATAGATTTTTGAAGCGGCAACACGGTCACAGAACATTTCAAACAAAAAGATATTCGGCATAGGAACGGGATCAATTCTTTTTGTTTGCGGATTATAGTCATTCCAGTATTCAAAGTGGTGGCGGTTTCTGCCCTTATGGTGCATCCAAGCCTGAGAATAGCCGAAAATTTCACGTTCACGTTCATTCGGGCTTCTTGTTCCCTGAAAGTATTTTATACCCGGAATAAATTCTGTCGGAGAATATTTTGAAAGGTCATGAAGCAGACCTCTTACAGGGATTCCGGCTTTTATGCAGTGTTTCATAACCTGAAAACGGTGGGCATTAACTGTATTCAGGTGTCCGAAAAAGTTGTGTATAAGTTTAATATCAGGCATAGTCAGTTAATCCTCATGTAAAGGTGTTCTTATATCAAGAACGCTGTTTTTTACGATAAGTCTGCCGCTGATAATACGTCTGCCCTCGGTGTATGAAGGATCAAGAAGTTTTTTAGCCATGATATCAACGGAAACTTCAGCCATTTTATTTATATCAACTTCAACTGTGGTTATAGTTGGAATGCAGATACTTGAAACAGTGTAGTTGTCGTAGCCTACTACCGATATATCTTCGGGAACTCTTACACCTTTTGATTTAAGGGCAGAGATAACACGGAAAGCAGTTTCATCGCAGTTGCAGACGAAAGCGGTCGGCATTTCGTCGGGAAAATTTATTTTTGAATAAAGCAAACCTGAATCGTCACGGTCATCAATTATCCATTCACGGTGCTGTTCGAGGTTGTTTTCGATAATGCATTTGACAAATCCGAGGTAGCGGTCATTAATGCTGCTTGTAGAATTTAGAGTACCAAAAAAGCCTATTTTTTTATGTCCCATTTCAACGAGGTAATCGGTAAGAATGTAGCCGCCGTTGTAGCTGTCGGAGTTGACGGAATCGACCTTATAGCGGTTATCGTAGAAATCTACGAAAAGAAGCGGAATTTTGATTTTGCTGAGAACATCTATGTAATTTCGGTGTATCTGACCGATAACGATAACGCCGTCAACCTTGTTTTCGGTTATCATATTTGGAAGAAATCCGGAATTTTCAGTTTCCGTTTTGATGCATTCATAAATTGTGCAGACATTCAGCTGAGAAAGACGATTGGAGATATTAGCAGTCAGTTCCCAGTAAAAAGTACCTCTTTCGCCAACGAATCGCTCGGCTGTGATAATACCGACGTTTTTGCCTATTTTAGGCATAACATTACGTCTGCGTTCATTTTTACTATTTGATGGTTTATAGCCCATTTTCTCTGCGGTTTCGCAGATACTTTTTCTCATTTGCTCACTTACGCCGTCACGTCCTGCGAGAGCATTTGAGACCGTAACAACACTTACCCCCATTTTATTGGCGATATCAAGCATTTTTACACCATTTTTCATTTAAATCACCCTTTAATAATCCGTTTGAGGAGTTTCCTCAACAGTGTACTGCTTGAAAAATAACAACAGTACCTTAAATTAACCTTGTTTATTATATCATGCTTTAATTAAAAAATAAAGTACTTTTCAGAAATTTGGTGAAAGTTCCAGTTTTAAACGGGTGTAAATGTAACTTTCAGACAAATTATCTTATAATGGGAATAAGAACCTGTCTTTACAAACATTCATATACATCAGCTTATGAAGACAGGTTCTATTGCTCCACCAATTAAATCTTGAGGGCACCTCTAAAAACCCGTTTTGAGTAAGAAAAAGCAGATAGGTACAGTAGATGCAAGAAAAGCCATCGAAGGCGTGCTTTCGCACTACGAGAGGGCTTGACGCAGCAGATGCTG
>JAZQND010000026.1:0-13474 GCA_045627145.1 Ruminococcus sp.
AGGTACAGTAGATGCAAGAAAAGCCATCGAAGGCGTGCTTTCGCACTACGAGAGGGCTTGACGCAGCAGATGCTGTGCATAGATGCTTTTTCTCAGAAGGGGTTTTTAGAGGTGCCCATCTGTTTATTCACAAGTAAATATTGATAAATAATTAAAAATAAACAAAACAGAATATATTATTAATAAATTACTATTTGTATAATTGAATATTGATTTATAGAGGTATTTACTTCTTATTTTTCTGCCGATGTACCTTTTGTATATTTTCGCCTATATCATTACTTCATTTTTGTGCAATAAAAGCACTTGTTTTTATATGTATTTTATTGTATAATTAAAACGATCGGAAATGTATATTTGCAGTATTATTTTAACTTTTTTATAATATATCGCAAAACTTTTTCGATTTTATTTATTTTATGGGCATCTCTAAAAACTCTTTTTGAGTAAGAAAAAACAGATAGGTACAGTAGATGCAGAGGAAGCCGTCAAAGACGTACTTTCGCAATCCAAGAGAAATTATTGCTTCCCCAACTATATCTTGCCGTCAATACTTGTTAAAAATTAGGGCAACACCGCAGCAAATGCTGTGCATATATGTTTTTCCTCAGAAGTGGGTTATAGAGATACCATTATGTTTTTTATTAAGACAACACCACACAAAGCTTGTTCAGCTTAGTTTATACGCTAAGTTTTGTGCAGTATTGCCTTTATATTCATAAAGGAGGTAGAAAATTATGAAAAAGAAAAACAAGAAAAAACAGTTTGCCAAAAAATTCATTGCGGCATTTTCATCAGCTACTATAGCTCTTTCTGCTATACCAAGTCTGCCTATAGATGCATGGGCTGTTTTTTCAACACCTGATAAGGAAACTCCTGTATTTTCAGAAGATCTTATTGCAGCCATGCGTGATGTCTGCGAGGAGTTCGGCAGTGATGCAGATCCGAAAGAATTGCTGGAATCAATGTATTCACTGGGAATTATTGATGAAAACGGTGAGCTTCTTGAAAAAATCGACACTTTTATTGTTGACGGAGTTTTAATGACAGAAGCCGAAATGCGTGCAGAGGTTGCTAACCATTATGCCGAAGATCCGGTTGTTGTTGACGGAGCAGAAGGCACATGGGGTGAACTCTACAAACTTCTCACATTCAAAGATTTCCTTATTGCAACCAATAACCTGAAAAAAGGTATTGAAGACGGTTCTATCGTCTATGACGAAGAAACCCAAAAAAACCAGGAAGAACTTACCAAAATGCTTCAGGAAGACATTGAGTTTGAGCTTAATAACGGTGAAAGGTCTATCAAGCTTGGCAATAATGTTGTAAATTCTCTTGCCAACGAACCCGCTTCACGTCCGCTTGAAGCCACTCTCCTGACAGAAGATAACCTAAAAACCCAACAATACAGCGTTACTATGCCTTGGAGCAACGATTTTATAGTTAAAAACTATTTATCATATTACTCTACCGAGCAAGCAAGTAAAATTACAAACAACTACAGCAAACACGGTGAATCTGATTCTGTTTATTCATACGATCCAAGAGATTTCCTTAATTTATATTTTGCAGACAGCAGTGGTTCAGAAAAACAGATTACAGATGTTAATGATGTTTACTCAAAGCTAAAAGAATTACATCTTATTTTGCCTACAGACGAAAATTCGCCCACTCAAAGCAACATCTTTCTGCAATATCCGAATATGCAGTATTCAGATGGTACAAAATTTACTCCAAATGATACTATATTGTATGATATACGAAATTATTCAGAATTATTAAAGTCCCAAGGTTCACCGGCATTCTATACATACAATACTCCTAATGGCAGTACTATTAGTACTACTCTTAAAACCAAATCAGATTCAAATTGTACTTACCAATTAATAGATGCTGATATCACAGGAAATGTTGGAACTGCTCCTGAAATGGCGGATGTTCGTGTAAGATTTATACCGCAGTCAAAACAGATTCTCGTATACTGCAACGATTTCAACGGTCTGGAAAAGGTTGACCTTAACTGGAGTTTTACTCCCGCAACATTGTCAGAAGATTCACTTAAAGTGGGAAATTGCATCAACTGTGAAAATGATTCTGATAAACCTCACGTTTATGCAATTGACCCTACTTTTCCTGATAAATCAACAACTATAACAAGCGGTACAATAACTCTTGATTCCAATAATACCAGCAAAATAGAGGCAGGATATGACTCCTCAAGATTAATAGTCAATAAAAATGCTGCAAACTCTACTATTTGTTATCAAATTTCAGAAGATGATGCCGGCAAAACAGCATTCTTTAACTTTAATATAAGTTCATCAAATGCTAATATCAGCTTTAATACTGTTTCTAACGAATATAGTATGCCTGATAAATCAGCTTCTTCTTCAAGAAAACTTCTTATAGCTTCTCAAAATGCACCATTTACATATAAAAGTACCGGTACTTCAGAAATTGATAGTCCCCAATACTTTATTCCGGCTGATGCTTATAAGCTTAATGAATATATCCCGATAGTAATTAAAACCGGAAAAACAGATTTAGAAAATATAACAGACAGATATACTGATAGTTATTTCACACAAATAAAAACCGATATTGAAAATGTAAAAGGAAGTTTTTATGAGGTTATTAGTGACAGCATCATCGCATATCTTCCTGCAAAATGGGTTAAGAATAATCCTAAATTTAAAATACTGGAAGTAAATTCATATAAATTCAACGGTGAAACCGGCATAGCCATAGATATTAATAATAATATCTGTGACAATACAAACATGGGCGAAGTTACAATTGACGGCGGTATTAACCAGTATATGGACCTTACTCCTGATAAACTCACCTATGTTTATAAAGGCAAACCTTCTTCCGTAAGCAATTGGGAAGCCGAAAATTCAACAGAAGTTGAAATAAGAATCCCTCTTGCTACACGTTTTGCAGAATTAATAGAATCTCCCCCTGCACAAGGAAGCAAAGATGCACAGGAATTGAACAATCTTCTGCAATACCTTATTGATAACTGTGCCGATACTGAAACAAGCAGTGCTGACGGCTACAGATATCTGAAAAATATGTACGTTGACGATAACAATAAACGCTATGACACAAAGGTTTATGTAAAATATAACGTTACAGATGAAGGTATAGGCAATTATCCTGAATATTTCGCTGTAAGAGTCAACGATGAAACTAACTGCAACGTTCTTTTAGGAAATCTTACACTTCACTGTGATTACTATAATCTTTTCGGCGTTGACGGCGAAGAAGCAGATTTTTCTGATGGTAAATACTATCTTCCTACCATTGACAACTGTTTCTATCCGGATGATGTTTTATATAAGTACGAAGGATATTTTTCAGATGAATATTTCAAAATTTTCGATATTCCTTACACAATTTATCCTCACAGATATTTCCGGAAATATTCCGACAACTTAGACTGTACTCCTCAGCCTGTAGTCAGCGATAATATCCCTGATAAGCCATTAGATGTCAAAGAAATGAACAAAATTAACTCAGAAGGAAAGAATATAACAATTACATACGACCTTCCTGATAATAAAAAGATCATCAACAGCTCAATGCTTATTCCTGATGGCAAAACAGCAGCAGATATAATAAATGACGGTTCAGAATATCTGAAACTTGACAATGCTCTAAGCTTCTATAACATCACCTCTAAAGACCTTGTATGGAAAGTTAAATTCACAGATGCTTCCGGAAACGAATCATACATAGAACCCAAAGCTGAATATGCTCCCATTACATACAGAATAGAAAACGAAGGCTACACATATTCAACATGGAATCAGTCAAAAATCCAAAGAAGCAAAGTAGTTATTGAAAACGTATCAAGTGAAGATGAGGGTACTGTTGAAATTTATCTTTCTTACCCTGAAATCGTTATGGAAGATTCCAAGGAAGTTGCAAAAACAACAGAAAAATTATTCGCAAAATTTGACATTATTCCTTCATCAGAGCCTTATCTGCTCGTTCCGGCAGCTTCCAAAAAACTTATAACTGACGAAAAAACAAATCTCAATGTTTACTTCAGCAGCAATATCACAAAGAGAAACAGTGTACTTTATAACGATGACACTACAAATGTCAATGTTAAGCTTTACGAAGTTGATAAAAATGGCAAAACAGGCAAAGAACCTGTTTATGAAGATAATATCACTTCTCTTGCCAGTGAACCACGGACTCATATCGAAATTCCCGGTGAATATCTGACAAATTACTCAGATGATGAAGACGAAATACACTACAGAGTTGTTCTCACTTCTAAAATGAACGACAGTTATGCAAATGACTTCAAACAGGGTGATAAACTTGCAGAGACTGTATTCACAGATTTTGCTGATATCCATGTAAAACCTGCTAACCTCTTTATAGGTATTCAGGCTGAAAACAACTACATATCAGACGCTGATAGCTATAAACTTACCTACGAAATAAAGGGTGCAAGAGATGAGTTTAAAGGCGAATACATAATTACAGATAAAAACGACAGCAGTATTATATACACAAAAGGTGACCTTAATGCCAACGGCGATACAATTACAATTGATAAATCTGTATGGAAAGATTTAAGCGATGACAACTTTAAAAATGTCGTTTCAATTCAGCTTACAGGCTCAAACGACAATAAACAAAGTGTTTCTGCTTCAGCTCTCCTCTACGTCTATAAGCAGTCAGGACTCAGCTTCCTTGTTGATGGTACTGCCGCTTCAGACACTCTTGATTTCAGCAATGAGGGAACAGTAAAGTCAATGCTCAGTCCTGACGGAAAAACCATTATTCTTGGTGACCATAAATATAAAATGGTAGATTTCCGAAAGGATATGGCTCTCCATAAGCTTATCAGCATGAAATACGGCGAAACTGCACTTTCAAACATTATTGATGCTTTCAGCTGGTCTTATGAAGATAAGGAAGATGACGTTCATGCGGCTGACCTCTACTACAGTTCTTTCGGTGACCACTTTAACGTCAATTCCGCAAACAGAAACTTCATTCCTGATTATGTTTTCGATATCATCGGAAATGACAACGGTACAGGTACTATCACAGCCGTTCACGATAATTCAGGTTCATCAGCATCTATCGACCTTACAGTAAAATCACTTAAAAATCAGTTTTTCCTTTTCCAGTTCAAGCCTGAAAAGAAAACAACCGCAAAATATATAAACGGCAAGGGCGAGGAAATTATAGTTGAATCTGACGATATAGGACAGCTTGTTCTCTATGAACCGGATGGATTCATGGAAAATACTGAAATCAAGGTATCTTCATTTGATGAAGCTGCCGGAAACGGTGCAAAAACATACTACATCGCTTCAATTGACGTTAACAGCCTGAAATCGGGTGAAAACGATTCAGCAAGCGGTTTCAACACAAACTATCCTATCAATATCTATACTCTCAACAAAGCAACAAGCATAAGACTCAACATCAAAGGTTCGGACGGCAAGCCTTATACAGAAAAAACCGTAACCCTCCGTGGCGGTGCTTACAGCGGCGTTGAATTTGACGATGTAGGCGACTTTGTCTTCGGAAGCGGTACCTACTGCTCAAAGGCAGACATCTACGTTACAGGCAATCCTTCAATTTCCGACAATAATCCTAACGTTTCAAACGGTCTTGCCAAAGAAGGTCTTTCATGCAAGACAGACAAAAAAGGTCAGCTTGACATTTACTTTGAACCCGACCAGCTTTCTGCTTCACTTCCTGAAGGTACAGAATTAGACCTCTCAGATATGGTTTATTCATTTGAGGTTGAAGCCGATGGCTGCTGTGTTGAAGTTGTTGATGTTATAGCAAACGGCGGTGCTACAGGCACTCTCAGCCAGAATGTAGCTTTCAAGAATAAGCTCACAAACATAGTAAGCGTTAACAAGCGTAATTTCTATAAGAAAATGGACGACGAAAACGGCAAGGGCGTTTTATTCCCTGAAGGCAATGAGCAGTTCATAGGAATTGACGATAATCAGCCTCAGCTCACGCTTGTAAACGATGTTTCCGTTAACGGTCTTGAAAAATACATAACAAGAGATTCCAACGGCTATGCAAAATTCAACGATGACGTAAATTTACAGCTTTTCTTCACAAATAACAAAACTCATCAGGTTCAGGCTGAAGATTTCCAGACTTCAGAGGTTAAACTTTATGAATTCTCAACAGTTCCTGTTTTAAGAGTTTCTTACCTTATCAATAAGGATACTTTTGACACTCTTCTCCCTGAAACATATAAGACTCTCCACAATAACAAAAAAGCTACAGGTGCTTTCGTTGATACAAGCCTTTCTGTTTTCAACAATGATACAGAACTTTGTTCAAACGAAGAATATTACGACCTCCTTGACAATCTTGGTGCTATAAAAATTGAGAACAGCGAAGAAGCAAAGGAACAGATTGAAAAATCAAAAGATTCTCTCGCAGACAGCCTTAATTCCTCATGGGCTTCAAACTTCTCCAATGACAACAGTATTCTTTCAAAGCTTCTCTCTACAGCAAGCGGTATCATCACTGCAGGAAAAATGCAGTATCAGTCAGTTATTATCCCAACCTCCGATCCTACAAAATTTGAAGTTTACATAGGTATTGGTCAGGCAGGCGAGATAAATGAATTGGGCAAGCCTGAAGATGATCCCGGTTTCTCATGGGAACACGCAGGCACTCCTTACGTTGAAGCTCACGGTGCTAAACAGGAAGTCAGTGCCGCACTTGACGACGTTTTCGATGCTGATTCAATGTCTGAAATCTGGGAAAATGACGACTACGGTGCTAAAAATCTTCTTAATAAGATCACCGGCTCAGACGGTGAAGACGGCGTGGAATCTTTTGCAAGTTTCTTCAAAACAGAAGTAAAGGATAAAAATGCAAAGCCAAAGCCTCAAAACTCTTCAGAAGGCGACAACAAAAGCAAACAGGAAAAGAAAACTGAAGTTGAAGTAAGTGCTACAGGCTACGCTATGTTCATTGCCACATACGATTCATCAAAGGGCGAAAAGAGCAGCAGCGACAGCTGGAAGCTTACTATGGAAGGTGTAAACCTCAAAGCAAGTGCAGAGGTTTCTCTCACAATAAAAGGCAATACTGCTGTAGGCCCTGTTCCTGTAGTTTATGAACTCAAAGGCACTATCGGTTCTTCACTTGGAGTTGGATTCAAGGTTGTTCCTACAAAGAAACTTGACAATCACATTGATGAAACAGGTATCGGCTGGAACGAATTCAAGGATGATTCCAAGAATTACTTCAAAACAGATTTTGATATGAAGATAGGTCTTGAACTTTACGGCGGCGTAGGTTTAGACTGGGGCTTCGTTGAAGCATCAATTGGCCCGTATCTCAATATAGAAGTCGGCGGCGGTATGTCATCACTCATCGCAGGTGATGGTATGTATGTCGGATTCCACGGATATGCTACCGGTGAACTTGGTCTGCGAGTAAAACTGCGTATCGCATTCATAAGCTATGACAAAAAAATCATCAATATCAAAGTTACTACAGGAGACCAAGGAAATAGTACATATAACGATATTCAGGATAAATGGAATGGTGTTTACCAGTTTATCGACAACAATCAGCTCAACAGCCTTTCTTCAAAGCTTAAAACCTATAACAGTGCTTTAGATACAAACAGCAATATTAATATTTCAGCCGACGAAGATATATTACATCTTGATATTACTTCATTGAAACAGAATATTCCTCATCTGGTAAGAGCATACAGCGAAGAAAACGGAGAAAATATCCTGAAAAACCAGTCCAAATCAAACAGTATAAGCGATATCAGTCTCAGCAACGACGGAAGCATTATTGTATACCTCGATGACAACGTTGCAAGCTATGCATCGGGTGATGGAAAGGTATTAGGTGCTATCATTCCTGAAGACAGTACATCTTCTGACGAAGATTCAAAGAAGAAAGACGAAAGAGAACAGGATGAAATTGATGCAGGAAGTTCTGATCCTGAAGTTCCGGGCAGAAATGAGAAAATCAAGAATTTCGGTGACTACTATATCCAGGCTTGCGGCTCAGATAAAAATATATTTGCAACATGGGTTCAGCAGAGAAATACTACTTCAAAAGAACTTAACCAAACCGAAGGCTTTAATTTTGATGACCTTACAATTGCAATGAACTCATTTGAAATAATGGCTTCACGTTTCAACGGAGAAGAATGGGAAACTACTAAACTTACCAATAACTTCACCTGCGATTCTACTCCATACGTTGCAAGCTGCGGAGAAAAAGCCATAGTTGTATGGAACAGAACCATTTCACCTGATTCAAAAAATATTTTTGATACCACTACTAAAAACGAACTCCTTTACTGTATCTTTGACGGTGAAAAATGGGGCGAAGAAATAATCGCTTATAACGGTTCATTCGGTTCAGTCGGTTCAATAAGTGCGGCTATTCAGGAGAACGGTACTGCTGTTATTTCTTACTCAGTAAATGTTGCTCACAGCTCTGAAATAAAAGCAGATAAAGATAACTCACTTACATCAGAAATTTTCTACTCATTCATCAATCCGGACGGTTCATGCGAAGATCCTGTAAGAATCACTACAAACAACTACGAAGACAGTGCTGTTAAATCAGTTGTTGCAGGCGGAAAATTCATTATTTCATGGTTCTCAAATGAAATACATTCAGAAGAATATGATGCTGAAGAAAAGGAAGAACTCGGTCTTACTGACGATGATATTAAATACTCAACCTTAAAGGACATCCGTATGCTTGCTATTGATGCAAAAGACAATGTTGACCTTACATTCCCTGACAGAGTTGTAAACGACTGCTACAGCATTGAAGGTTCGGAAATCTATGCAATTAAAGGCGGAGAAAACCTTGAAGATGTCAGTGTTATTTGGAAAATCAGCTATGAAACAGAAAAAGAAGGCACAAAATCAGTAAATAACGGTATTGTTGCTTCAAAGGTTTATCAGCTTGAAGACGGTTCCTACGGCATGACACCTGCTCAGCTCATCCAAACCTATGATTCTTCAGCAAAATCTGTTGACAAATTATTCTTATCGTCAAATAACGATATCCTCGTTTCAGGTATCGACTATGCTGCTGCTGTAGATGTTGACAGCATTGACCTTGATGAATTGGCTGAAGCAGCTATTGATAGAAATGATTTTAATACAGACGAAGAATATAAGCTGGCTTGCACCGAATTCAAGAAAAGTATTTCAGATGATCCTGATTATTTAAATTATTTAGGTACTCAAATGGCTAACTTCTTTGAAAAGCTAAGCCTCTCATTCAATAACAGAATAATCGTTGAATCTATAGATTTTGACAGCTCATACGCAGTTCCGGGCAGTGAACAGAAAATTGAATTCTACATCACCAATGACGGTACAAAACCTATCTCAGAACTTTATATTAATACAAATTACGAAACCGAGCCTATCCCACTCACTCTTGATTCAGTTATTGCTCCGGGTGAAACTCAAAAAGCCACATACGAATTCACAGTAAGTGAAAAACCGGAAAACCAGGATATTGATTACACTATCTCAATACCTGAAAATACTGAAACAGAAGCAGCAGAAGGTACTGTTATTATTGATAACCCACAGGTGAAAATAAGCAATATCGTTCTTTCAAAAACAGACGAAAATACCCGTTCATTTGATTTACAGCTCAGTAATGATTCAATGTCATCGCTCAACGGTTCTTCAAAGAAAGTCAAACTTCAGGTATTCACCGATTCAGAATGCGAAAACCTTTATAACGAAATAATACTTGAAAATAATAATGATCTCTATAAGGACATTGATGAAGGTATTGGTTTCGTTACAGCGTCATACAACGTTAAAGACGTTATGGCAAAGGCAAAACTTGATTTTGACGAAATTCCTTCAACCGGAATTGCTCTTTACTTCAAGATATGCACTTTCTGCGAAAAAGACGACGAAACCGTTATTACCTCTGCTGATGTAAGAAGCGAAAAATTCTATAGTCAAATAATCAACACAGAGGATACAATCTCAGTAGAAACTTCAAAAACCATTCTTGAAAATGGATTTGAGCTTGTTCCTATTGTCAAAAACCACTCAATCAACAGCAAAGACATCTATAATGTAACATTCACACTTTATGACGCAGACGGAAAGGAACTTGAAACAAAGTCTTTACTTGAAGAAGACACAAAGACTACTCTTAAACCTGAATCCATCGAAAGCTATGAAGCAATAAAATTTGAAACAGATGATTCAGAAGTTGCAAGAATAGAAACCTCTATCAGCGACGGCACTGTTCTGTTAACCGCTGATATGGGCGAGGCAGGCGACGTTGACAACAAATTAAAACGTGTTATGAAAGGTACAGCTTATAAAGACTGTCTCCCTGATACTCCTGTAAGTGAAGTTGGTCTGTTTGACTGCTGGTGTACAGATCCTAAACTTGAAAAGCAACTTAATGAAGAAGATACAATTTCAAAAGATACAATTATCTATGCAAAATGGATAAAACCTGACATTGATCTTTCAAAGGTTCTCAAGGTAAATGGTTCAGCACTTGAATATGATCCAAATACTCTCAATTTCGAGGAAGTTCAATACGGTACAACAATTACATTTGACCAAGAAGCTATTCTTGCTCCAAATAATCAGCTTGATGTCGAAACCGATATTACTGTTACAATGTACGATGCTCTGAAAAATGAAAAGCTTACAGACGGTATGCCAAAGAATGCAGGCTTCTACAAAATTGTCGCAGAACCTACAGAATCAGGCAAAAATAAAAACATCGAAGGTACAGCTTACGCATACTTTACAATTTCTCCTTATAAACTTACTATTAATGGATTAGCAGCTGAAAAACGTGAATATGACGGAAGCAATATTGTCAAGATCAATTCTGATAATGCCGAGGTTGAATATCCTGTTACAAAAACAGATACAAATACGGGCTTCTTCAATAACGATGACGTCACAGTAATATTCCCTTCAACAGGTATAGCAGACAAATTAATCGGAAATGTCAGCGTTACAATTAAACCTTCACTAAGCGGCGAAGATGCTGCAAACTATTCATTTACAGAAACCCCGATTACGGCTGAAATTACCCAACGTACAGCAGAGCTTGAATGGGGTACGATGAAAAATGATGAATTTATTGCAGGCATAGAAAATATCGACGTTTCAGGTGAAATTTCTGCAAGAATAAAGAATGCGATTGAAGGTGACGATGTTTCTGTTAAACTTTCAAATACAAAGGCTGTTAATTATGCAGAAGAAATAAATACTACTGCTTCACTGGAAGGAGATAACAAGGACTACTACAAGCTTAGCAGCAGCGATTCAAGCATTAAATGGACAGTTAACGATTATCCGAAGGTTCAGACAGCAAGCCTTACAGTTGAGGGAAATATCGGTCTTAATTTCTATGTAAGCATTCCTGAAAGATTTAAGAACGATGAAAAAGCCTATGCAGTTCTCTCACATAATTCAAATAATAAAACAGTTCTTATCAAAGATGCTCCATTAAACGACAAGGGCTACAGCAAATTCAGCTATGAAGTTGCTTCCTGTGAAATGACAGATGATATTTCTATCAGATTCTATGACGGAAACGATAAAATCATTCCTATCAGATATACAGACGGCCCTCTCGTTCCTGAAAACTGCTACAATTATGCTGTTGAAGATTACTGCAATAAGGCACTCAAAACAGACGGATTGTCTGAAAACCTAAAGTCTCTTGCACAGTCAATGCTGAATTACGGTATGGCTTCACAGAATTATTTCAGCTATAATACAAATCTGACTCCGGAACTTGCTGAAAAGCCTTCATGCAATAGTTCAGACCTTGAACCTTACAAACTTTCCAAATCAGGTTCTGTTAAAGGTATAAGCAATCCAACTGCTTCACTTATACTTGATTCAAAAACTAAGATTCACTTCAATTTCTCCCTTGACAGTGAATACGACATCAACAGCTTCAGATTCAGTTGTGATGGAAAGACTGTTAAACCTGTCAAAAAAGATGATAATACATATTATATCGAAATTGATAATATCTGTGCAGCAGAACTTGGTGATTTCCATACTCTTAAAATTAACGGCGGTGACCTCACAATTAACTACAGTGCTTTAAGCTACGCTTATCAGGCAATTACAGATGTTTCTTCAAATGATGCACTCTCTGACGTTGCTATGGGACTCTATAATTACTACATCGCTGCCAAAAACTATTTTTCAGATTAATCTATACTAATTTGAAAAAAACAGCATAACCACATAAACTATTTTCTGCCGTGCAGATATCAATTCTGCACGGCAGGATATTATTGCTCCGCCAAGTATTGACAGCAAGGTTTAGGGCACCTCTAAAAACCCCTTCTGAGAAAAAGCAGCTATGCACAGCATCTGCTGCGTCAAGACCTCTCGTAGTGCGAAAGCACGCCTTCGATGGCTTTTCTTCCATCTGCTGTACCTATCTGCTTTTACTTACTCAAAACGGGTTTTTAGAGGTGCCCTTTAGTTTGTGGAGCAATAACAAACACCTTGAAATTGGTGGAGCAATATATTTTGAAAGGAAATGAATTTCTTATTATGAATCTTACAAAATTGCAGAAAATTGCTATTGCCGCTGCTGTTGTTACTGTTATTCTGGCAGCTGTTCTGGTCATTATATTCATTTTAGATGTTCCAAATAATAACAGCAATGACAAAACATCTGATACTGTATCTGTCACAACAGTTGATTCTGTTTCTTCCACACAGACTACCGCAAGCTTCACAACAGAAACCACGACACAAACAACAACTGCTGCATCATCAAAAACAACAACAACATCAGCAACAAATACTACATCCAAAACAACAGCAGCATCAACTGAAACAACTACTGAAAAAAATACTGACACAACCAAATCAACAAAAACAACTGAAGCTTTAATATCCGAACCTGTCTCCGAAGCAAAAAGAACTTCATCCGATATTCCATCAACCACATCAGATTCAGCAGACGTTTCTGCATCAACTTCAACAAGAGCAATTCACGAAACAGAAGAACTCCCTATTGAATAACTATTGCTCCGCCTGCTAAATTCTAAATGTTTACTGTGGGACAATATATTGGTGAAAGGAGAAAATTTGAATGGAGATATATACCCCTCCTGAAATTCAGATATTAATTTTTGATTCAGAAGACATTATTACCACATCACTCCCATACGAAACGCAGCCTTTTGAAATATAAAAAACGGGATTCCAAAGGAACAAAGCCCTGAGGAATCCCTTTTTTTCACTTGTCAGCAGATATTGCTCCACCAATTAAACACTGCCAAAAGACAAATTTATAAAGGGCACCTCTAAAAACCCGTTTTGAGTAAGAAAAAGCAGATAGGTACAGTAGATGCAAGAAAAGCCATCAAAGGCGTGCTTTCGCACTACGAGAGGGCTTGACGCAGCAGATGCTGTGCATAGCTGCTTTTTCTCAGAAG
>JAZQND010000027.1:0-3200 GCA_045627145.1 Ruminococcus sp.
GAGTAAGAAAAAGCAGATAGGTACAGTAGATGCAAGAAAAGCCATCGAAGGCGTGCTTTCGCACTACGAGAGGGCTTGACGCAGCAGATGCTGTGCATAGCTGCTTTTTCTCAGAAGGGGTTTTTAGAGGTGCCCTTTATTACTGAACTGCACGGCCGAGGAAGGCAGCACCAATGATACCGGCATCGTTTCCAAGTTTAGCGATTACGATATCTGTATTCTTTTCGGAATTTCTGGTGTATACTTCATTTTTTACGAGAGCCTTGACGGGGAGAAGAAGCGGATCGCCTTCGTTGCAGACGCCGCCGCCGATACAAAGGATATCAGGCTGGAAGATATTGATAGTATTGGTGATACCTGCGGCGAGGTACTTTATGTATTTGTCAACAACAGCCTTAGCGTACTTATCGCCGGCTCTCATGCTGTCGAAGGAAGTTCTTGCTGTAACCCTGCCTTTTTCTTCGGCAGCCTTGACCATGATGCTGTCAGGGTGTTCTTCCATAGCTTCTTTAGTCATGCGGATAAGACCTGTTGCGGAGGAATAAGCCTCAAAACAGCCTTTGCGTCCGCATGAACACTGTACACCGTCAACGTGGACAACTGTGTGACCGATTTCAGCACCTGCGAAGTTTGAACCTGAATAGATTTTTCCGTCGATAATGATACCGCCGCCAACGCCAGTACCGAGAGTGATGCAGACAGCGTTCTTTGCCCCCTTTGCTGCACCTGCGACGTATTCGCCGTATGCGGCTGCATTTGCGTCATTTTCAATGAAAACAGGCTTGTTAATTGTTTCCTGAATATATTTTACCATTGGTGTATTTTTGAAACCGAGGTTGTTGGAATATTCAATAATACCGGTTTCGCTGTTAGCGATACCCGGAGTACCTATGCCTATCCATTCAATATCGTCAATTGAGAGTTTGGCGTTCTTTACAGCCTCAACAGCCATTCTTGCCATATCGTCTGCGATTTCCTTGTCGGGACGTGGGCAATTGGTTTTGGTGCTTGCTTTTGCGATGATGTTATAATCCTCGTCAACGACACCTGCAACGATATTCGTGCCGCCGAGGTCAATTCCTACATAGTATTTCATTTTTTTCCTCCTGTTGATGCAGTTATGATAACACTGCATTTTCCTTTAATATAACACGCATCTGAACCCGCAGGCACAAATACGCTTGAACCTTTTTTTAAGTGAAGAATCCTGTCGTTTTCGTCAGGAGATTCACAGTATTCGCCGCTGAAAATATCGGCTTCGCCTTTAAAGACGAGAATGTGCAGAAAAGTATCGTCTGCTTTAATTGACTTGAATGTGAAAATATCATATTTGCATGAAAAAAAGTATTCGCAGAAGCAAAGAGGTGAACGCCATGCGTGGGGCATTTTCAGAAGTTTAGGCTGACCATATTCGCTTTTACACGGTTCAAGGCAGGTTACTTCGAGAGCTTTTTCAATATGAAGCGGACGTGGCTTGCCGTCTGTACCGATTCTGCCGTAGTCGTAAACACGGTATGTTACATTTGAGCTTTGCTGAATTTCGGCTATGAGTATTCCTTTGCCGATTGCATGGAGAGTACCGGGGGAGATGAAGAATACATCGCCGCTTTTTACAGGAACACGGTTTACTTTGTCCAGAAGTGTATTTTCCTCAATGGCACGGCGAAATTCATCTGGACTGATTTTTTCTTTAAAGCCGTAGATGAGATCGGCACCTTCTTCTGCGTGAATGATGTACCACATTTCTGTTTTGCCATTGTCATTTTCGTGGATACGGGCATATTCGTTATTGGGGTGAACCTGAACCGAAAGATTGTCTTTTGCGTCGATAAGCTTGACAAGGATCGGAAATTTTTCCGCATCATCACAGGCTTTGCCCATAGCTTCAGGATGCATTTTGAGAAACGATTTCAGTGTCATGCCTGAAAATTCGCCGTCTGCAATTACAGATTCACCGTCACTGTGACAGCTGAGTTCCCAGCTTTCTGCAAGACGTTCAAGATTACTTTCTTTTCCAAAAAGGTCACGGAGTTTTGTTCCTCCCCAGATATAGTCTTTAATAGCGGATTTTAGTAAAAATGGTTTCATGATGCCTCCGGGGTGATAAATTCTTTTTCAAAGTCTTCCATACTGCCATTGTAAACGTTAAGGTCGATATATTTTTCGTCGCCTTTATAGCCTGAAAGTTCGCCGTGGTCGCAGTATTGCCAGAATTTCCAGTTAATAAGGTCGGGCTCAAAGTTTACGCTTCTTATCCAGAGTGGATAATCCTCAAAGTTCCCTTTGATATACCGCAGATAGACAGACAAGGTAGTATATATGACGGGTTTTTTGCCATAATTTTTTTCAAGTTTTTCAAGAAGCGGAAGCAGTATGGCTTCTGTTTCTTCCTGTGACGGTTTATTCTGCTGTTTATCGGCATAATACTCAATATCCACAACGGGCGGCAATTCAATTTCGTCTTTACCGACAGTTGAAATAAAGTTATCTGCCTGAGTTTCGCCTGCACTGTCAAAGCTGAAGAAGTGGTAAGCGGAAATTTTAATATCGGTTTCAGCCGCACGGCTGAGATTCCGGCGAATTGATTCGTCAACGTGACTGCTTCCTTCAGTAGCTTTTATAAAAGCAAAGTTGACGTTCTGATTTTGAAGTTCATTCCAGTTGATATCGCCCTGATAGTTTGAAACGTCAACACCCAAAACGGGAAATCTGCTGATTTCCGGTTCAGCCTGAGAGAAATAACAGGAGGCAGCCCAAGAGATACTGCCGAGAAACAGCCCACAGAGTACAAATATGATTTTTCTTTTTATAGTATGCATTTATTATTTTTAGTCTCCAATCAATTTGAAGCCTTAGCTTCATGACTACACATATTCCGGCAGCGTCAGAAAAACGTGCCTTGAGGGCTTTCAGAGATGCCCTTTAATATAATACCCTATAATCCTGAAATAGTCAACAGTTTTTGTAAATTTAATCACAACATACCCTATATATTGCTTCCCCAACTAAACCTTGCCGTCAGACGTGCTTTGTGCGGTGTTGTCTTAAGGGCACCTCTAAAAATCCGTTTTGAGTAAGAAAAAGCAGATAGGTACAGTAGGTGCAAGAAAAGCCATCGAAGGCGTGCTTTCGCACTACGAGAGGGCTTGACGCAGCAGATGCTGTGCATAGCTGCTTTTTCTCAGAAGGGGTTTTTAGAG
>JAZQND010000028.1:0-5839 GCA_045627145.1 Ruminococcus sp.
CTGAAGTTGTAGTAGTTGTGGAAGAAGTAGTTGATGAAGAAGAGGAAGTTGTAGTAGGAGCAGAAGTGGTAGAAGTTGATGTAGAAGAAGTTGTAGTAGTTTTGGGTATAGTGGTGGTAGTAGTCTGATTTGCAGGATCAAGGAATTCAGCAAATGAAAGCTGACCATTAGTAGATGAGTAGGTATAGAATGTCAATATTTTTGAAGCATCAATAGCATCAACGGAACCATTTTTATCAACATCGGCAGCCTGTCTTTGAATAGATGACAGTGTTGAAGGCTGACCTACAGAAGTTACAGCGTATTCAGTAAGGGTAATTGAAGCATCAGAAGCATCAATTCTTTTATCTGAGTTTACATCACCAAGTATGTATCCTGTAACAGGTCCCATATTTTTCTGAGTTGTTACAGAAGTTGAAGTTGTAATATTTGCAGTGGTGGACGAAGTCTTTGCTGTGGTTGCAGGCTTTGCAGTGGTGGATGAAGCCTTTGCTGTGACAGAAGCTTTTGTGGTAGTTACAGGGTTGGCTATAGTCACAGAAGCTTTTGTAGTGGTTACAGGATTTACTGTAGTGGTAGCAGATTGAGCTGCTGCGGATGAATCTGAGTTATCTGCGAATACATTGGTGTTATCGTTTAATACAGTTGTTAATGTTATGTCGTCAGCTTGTGAAGCAAGTGGTGCAGTCGTTGAAAGACAGAGTGCAGCAGACATGGCTGAAGCTACAAATTTTTTCACTTTCATATTTTCTCCTCATTAATCAAGTTTTCTGTAGGATGCCCCCCCTATTCACCATGCAGAATTATTCTGACTGTAAAAAATCACAAGAGGGATGTCATTATATTATTGCTCCCCAAATTAAATCATGAATTTTTCTGCTCGTCCTGACGAAGAAATTCTGTGTCAGAAAACCTTGCCATACGAGGTCTCTCCCTGTGGGAGAGGTGTCAGCGAAGCTGACAGAGAGGCTGACCGACAGACCGATATGTCTGCGTTTTTCTTCCTTGCCTTTCTCCGTCATTACTTCGCACTAATTATTCACGATTTAATTGGTGGAGCAATAGCAATATTGCCATTTTATATGATTATATCATACTTGGCATAATTTTTAAAGATGGTTTATAAAAAAATCTTGAAATTTGCTTTTTTTTCGGTATATTCAATAAAATTAAACATCTTGGGAACGCGTTTGACTATATTTTATCAATTTATTTTGTTATAAATTTCATTCAATTTGCTGAGAATTATGTTCGCAGCGTCGAATTTTGACATAATTTCAAGTTCCTCATCACCGTCGGCAGTTATCATGGTGATAATGTTGGTATCAGTTCCAAAGCCCGAACCTGAGGTTTTGATTGAATTTGCACAGACCATATCCACGTTCTTGGAAACCAGTTTTTTGCGTGAATTTTCGATTACATTTTCTGTTTCCATTGAAAAGCCGCAGAGTACCTGTCCTTCACGGCGGTGCTGACCGATATATTTCAGAATATCCCTTGTTCGTTTAAGCGGTATCGTCATATCATCATCGGATTTTTTGATTTTGTTTTCAGCGGTTGTCAGAGGAGTGTAGTCTGCAACGGCTGCTGCTTTGACGATGATATCCATGTCATTCTGACGTTCTGTTACGGCTTTGAACATATCTTCTGCCGATTCAACCTTTACTACATTTACAAACATAGGCGGTTCAACCTCAGTATGTGCGGCAACAACGGTTACATCTGCTCCACGGAGCATAGCGGCTCTTGCAACGGCAAATCCCATTTTTCCGCTTGAATGATTGGTGATAAAGCGGACGGGATCAATGCTTTCACGAGTTGCTCCGGCAGTTACCATAATTTTTCTGCCTTCAAGGTCTTTTTCAAATGCGGCTTCACGAATAATATATTCAAGGAGAGTATCTTCGTCGGGAAGCTTGCCGTCACCAATATCACGGTTTGCAAGCATACCGTTTACGGGTTCGATGATTTCGCAGCCGAACTTTTTGAGCTTTTCGATATTATCCTGAACTATCGGATTATGGAACATATTATGATTCATAGCGGGAGCGATAATTTTTTTGCAGGTACACGCCATGAGAGTTGTTGTAAGCATATCGTCAGCGATGCCGTTTGCGATTTTTCCGATTACATTGGCAGTTGCAGGAGCAATAACAGCAACGTCCGCTTTTTTAGCGATAGAAACGTGTTCAACGCTGTATTCAAAGTTCCTGTCAAAGGTATCAATCAGGCATTTATGCTGAGTAAGAGTTTCAAAGGTAAGAGGATGAACGAAATTCTGTGCATTTGGTGTCATGGCAACATGAACGTCTGCACCAAGTTTTGTAAGCATACGGGCAAGATTGCAGATTTTGTATGCGGCTATAGAACTTGAAACACCAAGAAAAACAGTTTTTCCTTTAAGCATTTTTATTCTCCTTTGCAAAAAATTTTAAGGCAGCACCGTACAAAGTTGTCAGACATGATTTGTGCAGTGTTGTCTTAAATAAATGTACATCATCCATTATATCATATTTTTTTGTAAAATAATAGATTTTTCTGAATTTTTGTGATATAATTACTTAGGCTTATTAAACTTCAATAAGCTTTGTGTGTACAATTTTTATTATGGAGGTTAAAAATATGCTGTTAGCTGTAGATATAGGAAATACAAATATAGTATTCGGCTGTGTTAACAAGGATGACGAAATAGTTCTTTTTGAACGTATCTCAACCAACCACAACGCAACCGCCGCAGAATACGCTGTTATGATAAAGACGATTCTTGAGATGAACAAGGTCAGCATTTATGATATTGACGATTCCATCATGTCATCGGTTGTTCCGTCTGTTACATCAACAGTCAAGGAAGCTGTGAAAAAGCTTTTTGGAGTTGACGTTATGCTTGCAGGTCCCGGAGTTAAAACAGGACTTAATATACTTATTGATAATCCCGCACAGCTTGGAAGCGATCAGGCAGTTGACGCTGTTGCGGCAATAAACCAGTATCCTGTTCCGCTGATAATTATTGATATGGGAACAGCCACCACTGTTTCTGTTGTGGATAAAAATAAGAATTACCGTGGCGGACTTATTATGACAGGAATGGGTGTTGCGGCAGATGCACTTATCGCTAAGACCGCACAGCTTCCGAAGGTGAATTTTGAAGCCCCTAAAAACATAATCGGCACAAACACGATAGACTGCATTAAAAGCGGACTCCTTTATTCAAATGCCTGTGCTTTGGACGGTATTATTGAGCGTATTGAAGAAGAAATGGGCGAAAAATGTACCGCAGTAGCAACAGGCGGAATATCAGAGCTTGTTATTCCGCTTTGCAGAAAAAATATCATAGCCGACAGCAATCTCCTTATAAAAGGACTTGCTATAATTTACCGCAAAAACAAAAAAGGATGATACAGTAATACCGCACAAAGTTTTCCTATAGGGCACCTCTAAAAACCCGTTTTGAGTAAGAAAAAGCAGATAGGTACAGTAGGTGCAAGGAAAGCCCTCGAAGGCGGGGAGAGGTGCCCTTATATAAGCTTCTTTAGTTCGTCTGTAAATTCACGGTACATATAAAGTGAACCAAGAGCGATAAGTGGAATATTTTTTTGCTTTGCGTAATTGAAGGCGATATCTACACCTTCAGGAAGCGAAGAAAAACTTTTTGCGTGAAGTCCTTTTTCTGAAAATACTTTTGCAAGAACTGCCGGATCCAATGCTCTCGGATTATCCGGCTTTACTGTGAAAACGCAGTCAATAAATTCACCAAGCATATCAGCGTAAAGATAATATTCCTTGTCAGCCATTACACCTATCAGTATTGCGGCTTTGTTTATTCCGAAATACCGCCTAAAACTATCGGCGGCGAAACTGATACCGTCGGGATTGTGAGAGCCGTCGAAGATAACAAGCGGTTCACGGTTGAGAATTTCAAATCTGCCATGCCATGCAGTATGGGCAAGACCGTTTTTTACAGCTTCGTCAGAAATATCAATGCCGTTTTTACGCAGTATTTCCACGCACATCAGCACATTTACCGCATTTTCAAGCTGATATGTACCAAGAAGCGGAATATTCAGTTTCCTGCCTTTGAAGCAGAAGTTCAAACCCGACATTGTAAATTGAACTGCTGAAATATCGGTATAATCTGCGGTAAATAGCTCAGAGCCTGAACTAATGGCTTTTCTGCGGATTATTTCAAGTGCTTCATTACTTTTGCCGCCGAAATATACAGGGCGGTTCTTTTTAATTATACCTGATTTATGGCAGGCTATCTCTGCGACAGTATCTCCGAGAAATCCGCAGTGGTCAAGCTGGACGTTGGTGATGACCGAAAGAAGCGGAGCATTTATGACATTTGTTGAGTCAAGGTCGCCGCCCATTCCGCATTCAACAACAGCTACGTCGCATTTCTGACGTGAAAAAAGTTCGTAGGCAGCCGCCGTGAGAATTTCAAATTCTGTAGGCTTATCCTGCATGGTTTCACAGATATCAGCCGTATAGCCGATAACGGAAGCAAATTCTTCCTCTGATATTTCCTCACAGTTAATGCGGAAACTGTCAGTGGGTTTGGTTATCGCAGGGGACGAAAAACCGCCTGTTTTCAAGCCTGATGCACGAAGGATCGAAGTAAGCATAGCTCCGAAAGAGCCTTTTCCGTTTGTGCCGGAAACGTGAATGATTTTTACTTTTTTCTGCGGTACACCCATAAGTTCAAGCAGCTTTTCAATACGTTCCAGACCGAGAATACTGCCTTTTGCGGAAGCAGCTTTCAGGTAATCAACAGCTTCTGAGTAAGTCATACCTGCCATGTCTTTTCAATTTCAGCTTTAAAAGCCTTGTTGTTCATTAAAAGGAAGATAACGGCTGTTTCTGCTATGGCTGTGCAGATATAAATAGGGATACGGAGCAGAAGTGTTTCCATAGGAGTTCCATAAAACTTAAAAAGACCTATTGATTTAATTATCATAGAGCCGACTATGTGTGCAGGAAAAATTGAAAAACAGAGCTTTTTAATAAGATTACTGTCTTTTTTGAATGCCTGAAAGATAAGACCTGAAATCGCTCCGATAGATACAGCACCTAAAGTTATGATTGGATTTATTGCGTAGCCATACAGCAGACAGCCTATGAGATCAGCACAGGCGGCAACTGCTGCACCGACAACAGGGCCGAAGAAGATACCTGACATAAGAACTGGCAGATTTTCAAAGCTTATGCGGATACTGTCGCCGATTGAGATTTTAAGGAATTTTCCCAAAACGATACTCATAGCAACCAAAAGAGCCGAGATGACCATGACCTTTGTACTGCCGAAAATCTGTATATTGGATTTTACGGCAATGTTTTTGTTTGCATTCATAAAAAAACCTCCTTTTCCCTCGTTCATACGACAGAAAAGAAGGTCATCTTTATAAGTCCTATGAAGCGGGATGCAAAATGTGAACCGCAAGCCTTAGCTTTTCGTTTGACTGACAACTCCCCGTTCAGTCAACACTGTAATACCTGAATGGTATAACGAACACATTTTTACTCTTCAAAAGCAATGCTGACTACATTGCCTTACAGCGATTTACTGCAAGCAATATTATACAACAGTGCAAATAGTTTGTCAATAGCTTTTTGCAGACTTTAGCAATTTGTATTATTTCTATTATTGCTCCACCAATTATATCGTGAATAATTAGTGCGAAGTAATGGCACAGAATTTCTTCGTCAGACGTGCTTTGTGCGGTGTTGCCTTAGGGAGCAATAAGGGCACCTCTAAAAACCCCTTCTGAGAAAAAGCAGCTATGCACAGCATCTGCTGCGTCAAGCCCTCTCGTAGTGCGAAAGCACGCCTTCGATGGCTTTT
>JAZQND010000029.1:0-6576 GCA_045627145.1 Ruminococcus sp.
ATCATATTAAAGAGACTCTGTGCATTGATACCGCCTGCCTGCTGTGCCATATTCATTCCAAAGAAGCCTGCGGTAGCACCGCCTGAATTTCTTGCTGCATCACGCATAGCCTGAGCCTGAGCTTCAACCAGTGTAGCTGCGGCATACTGTGGATTTGCACTCCATGCTCTGTCTTCAAACTGCTGGATACGTCTTCTGTCCTCATCTGAGATAGTGGAAGAACCGATAGAAACCTGACCTAAAGTAATACCTCTCTTTTCGAGCCAGTTATCAGCAAGACATTCCATAATAGCAGCTTTTGTTTCGCTCTGTCTGATAGGAAGTTCATCATATCTTACGCCTGAAGCACTGATTTTTCCGAATGCAGGCTGGAGAGCATCAACAAACTCCATTTTAAGAGCAGAGTCAATTTTTGAACGTCTGTAGAAATCAGGAACATTTCCGCAGACATTTGTATAGAAAAGAACAGGATCGGTAATAGTGTAAGAATATGTACCATTGCAGCGAACGCCTACTGTAAAGCTTCTGCCGAGGTCTTGATAGGTCATTCTGAATGGTATCGGGTTCTGAGTTCCGAATTTGTTGTCAATAATTTCCTTCATATTGAAATAGTAAACACGGGCATCATGAGAAGCATCACCGCCGTGCTTGATACGTTCCCAGCTTTCCTTGAATGTATTTTTCAGACCTGCACCAAATGTACTTTCAAAAATACCGGGAGTTCCGCCGTCGTATGTATATACACCAGGAACGGTGGCGATTTCCATAACGATACCCTGATCAACCATAATGGCAGCCTGACCGTCAAAAACGACGATATTGCTTCCACGGGTTATAACGTTTTCATTACCCCTTTTATTTGAACTGTGTCTGCCCGTTCTTTTTGTGCCCTTAACAACGAGAGTTCCTTCGTCGATTGTTTCGCAGACATAGTAATCTTCCCAAGTATCGGCAAGAGTAGAAGAAAAACCGGTAATAGCTGCTTTGATAAGTCCCATAATTAATAACTCCTTTCGGGAAAAGCTCCCTATAAAATATCATTTTCACGGTTTGCCTGAAAACGTCAGAATGGCAAACTCTGAAAATCATTATAACATATTTTTTCTGAAATTGCACTACTTTTTATACATTTTTTCGCACAAAAGATAAATTTTTATTTTTTAACTATTTATTCCCAATTTTTCCATACATCCGGACAGAAACCGATAGTAGCTTTTCCGCCGCTGCGGACTATGGGAGTTTTGATAACATTCGGGTTTTCAAGAATTTTTTCGTCCCTGTCGTCATCAGAAAGATATTTCAGCAGAGCAAGAAGGTCTTTATCCCTGCATTTTTCGTCAATGAGTTTTTCAGTGCCGCCTACAGCCTGTTTTACGCTGTTAAATTCGCCTTTGCTCATTCCCTTTTCCTTCATATCAATAAACTGATATTTAATTCCTCTCTCCTTGAAATAGCGTTCAGCCTTTTTTGTATCGAAGCACTTTTTTGTACCAAAAATCTGAATATTCATTAGCATTCCTCCGAAAACATGAAATATTTGAAATGATGCTTACATTATAGCACTATTTCATAACTTTTGCAATACTCATTGCAAACGCAAAAAGACCGCACTAAAAAGTGCGGTCTTAAATTTCTATCAGCCTTTTTCAGGGAGAGAATCTACAAGATGGAGTGAATACTTCTGAATAGCCAGAGCATCAAGACCTGTAATGCCGTCAGTACCGTCGTGGGTATCTGCGTTCAGTCTTCCCTGAAATGAGAACTTATATTTACTTGGATTAGCAATGCACTGCATAATAGTAACCGTATCAGCAAGTGAAATTTCGTTATCCACATTAGCATCGCCGCAGAGAACAGGCTTAATTCCTTCGGTATTATTAGGATCAACAACAGTTACCTCAAATTCACATTCGTTGAACTGATTGATAAGAGGAAGATCCTCACCGTTATAGAAATATGTTCCGCTGGAATTGTTTTTTAATTTTATGGAATATGTACCGGGCTTTGTGTTATCAAAATCTGATGTATCAAACAGATTCTCATATCTTTCAAGCTTATCTCCTAAGATATCCCATGTAGCAAGCTGATTGCCTGAATATGTATAAGTGCCGTTAGCCATAAGAGTACCGCCTGTGAAGTCAAGTTCCTCACCGATAGCATAAATAATTCTTGCAGGAAGCTTGGTAATCTGATAATTTGCTTTATTACAAACGGCATTTTTATTATCTGTAACAGGAGGCTGTGCATTTACGTCTTTACCGACAACAATGCCCCAAGCGTTCATATCGTCATATCTCTGGAACGAATACTGTTCAAACTTAACATAGCCTTCAGGAAGGTTAGTCGGAACAATAATGCAGTCTTCCCATGAAAATCCGTCAGGCAGGGTGACACTAACGTCTGTATTATCGTTTTTGCTCATATCAAACTCACCGAGTTCAATAAGCTCATCACCCTTATCAGGAAGGCAGACTTTGAATTTTAAGCCTGTATAGCCTGTATGTTCGCCGTTTCTTTCAATAGCGACAACATTGAAGGCAGTGTTAGTCTTTTCGGTTTTATCTGAAGAATCGTCATTTTTTTCGCCGACTACTTCAACGTCAAAACTTGCGGTGCCTATAATATCGTTTTCATCCAAAGAAGATACCATACTTATATGAATAGTGTATTTTCCGGGCTTTGTATTATCAAATTCGGAAGTATCGAAAATGTAGCGTGAACTTTCAAGGCTCATTTTCGTACCGAAATCGTCCCAGCACATCAAAGTATTATTGCCCCATGTTTGACCTCCGTTTGCAGTAATAACACCGCCTGTCAGGTCAAGCTCCTCACCAATATTATAAACAAGCTTATCGGGTTTTTGGTGGATAAACATAGTACCTTGTTCAATAATTGAAGTATTTTTTGGTATATTCATACCAAGATACATAACACCGTTATTGTATTCAAAGCCTCTCATGTATTCAAATTCAAGTTCTTCAAGAACGCCATTTTCTGAACACATTACGATGCCTTCAGGCAGACTGACCGGAACGACCTTGATATAAGCATAATTGCCGATTTTTTCAGCAATTTCGCTGTCAATGGAGATTTCGAGCATATTTAAATCGTTTACTTTAAATTCTCCGATATCAATCTTTTCCGATGTTTCACCATCTGTCATTGGTTCAGCGAAAGCTTTGAATGTAGAGCCGCTTAATGACAGATCATTTGAATCAAGATATTCAATATTAATAATCAGGTTATTGAGATTATACAATTTGAAAACACGTTCCGAAGATGAACCTAATCTGTATACCGCCATTTCAATCTCTTTGCCATCAATCTCAACAGTTCTCAAGCTTGTTGCTTTCAATTGATAATTTGAATCCAAATCGACAGAAACAGCAAGAATATCATCAATTTCGATATCTTCCGAGATTAATTCATCAGGCAGAATTACATTGATTTTACCTTTGTCATCGGTAGTAAATTCGCCTAAATCGTGTATTTCATTTTCAGAAGTGTAAAAGGATGCACCATTTTTCTTTACATAATGTGTGACATCAACAGCTATACGAATCTTTGTATTTTTCAAAGCTTCTCCTGAACAGCCGTCAACGAAATCAAAACTATAGCTATTATTAGATTCAGCTTCCTCTGCAAATGCATTTATTATGGCACTCCCAATACCATAATCGCCGTTACCGAGAAGAATCGGATTAAAAGTCATAGCTCCGCATAAAAGTAAAGATGCACATTTTTTAAAATTAATTTTTTTCATCATAACAATTACCCCTTAAAATTAAAATAATCAGAAATTAAGCGGCAGTTAGATTTACAGTGCAGGAAAAATCAAACAAAAACTTTTCCTTCTGATGACATTATTATATCATTACTCCTCTACTTTGTCAAGCATTTTTTGTCGATTCTGTGCACACGCTTATAGTCAATTGTGATAACATAAAAAGCCGCCGAGAAAAATGCTCACGGCGGCTTTGCGTAAACTTTATTTAAACAAAAATATATATTTAACTTATATTTCAAAACCTGTATCAGCCGAAATATCTCTTGAGAAGTCCCTCAAAAGCCTTGCCGTGACGTGCTTCGTCCTTAGCCATTTCGTGAACTGTATCATGTATTGCGTCAAGACCAAGTTCCTTTGCCTTATTTGCAAGATTGAGCTTGCCCTCTGTTGCACCATGTTCAGCAGCAACTCTCTTTTCAAGATTTTCCTTTGTTGAAGCAGATACTACCTCGCCAAGCATTTCAGCAAACTTAGCTGCGTGTTCGGCTTCTTCATAAGCAGCCTTTTCCCAGTATGCACCAATTTCAGGATAGCCTTCTCTGTAAGCTGCTCTTGACATTGCAAGATACATTCCAACTTCCGTACATTCTCCGCTGAAATTCATACGGAGTCCCTCAAGAATTTCTGAATCTGTAATGTTTTTAGCAATTCCAACTTCATGCTCACAAGCAAAAACAAGTTTCTCGCTTGATTCTTTTTCGATGAATTTTGAACCTGCTACTCCGCACTGTGGGCATTTTTCAGGTGCTTCATCTCCTTCGTGAACGTATCCGCATACAGGACATACAAATTTTTTCATAATCATTTCCTCCGATGTTAATAGATTAATACTTCGCAAATGCATGGAAGTATTTCCTGAGATATTGACTTTCGTCTTTATATATTGTATCATATATATTGTAAAAATGCTGTTGCATTTGCAACAAGGAGGACTTTTTTATGAAACCTGAAGAAAATATTCTTTTTAAAGGCATATCCGACCACGACCGCAAAAGAATGATAGAATGCTTCAACACTGAAATTAAAAATTATACTGCAGGACAAACTATTGTAGATTTTTCGGGAAATAGTGAGCGTATCGGAATAGTTCTGAAAGGCAATGCCGTAATGGAACGTTTTGATATCAACGGCACACGAACTATCGCAGATACATTTAATGAACGTGGTGTTTTCGGACTTTTTTACTCATTCAATCCGCTTTGCCTGAACAATGCTGTTATTAAAGCCGTCACTAACTGCGAAATCATGTTTATAAACCGTACTGAAATAACTAAAAGATGTGAAAAAGCCTGTGAGTGCCATTCAATGGTCGTTGAAAACCTGCTTTCTCTAATGTGCGAAAAAGCAACTTCTCTTTATGAGCATATCGAGGTGCTTAGTCAGCGTACAATAGAAGATAAGCTGATAAATTTCCTCACGCTTGTTGAACGAAAAACTTCAACGGATAAATCTCCTGAAATTCCTTTTTCAACAACTGCTCTCTCTGATTACCTCTGTGTCAACAGAAGTGCATTACAGCGTGTCATCTCCAAACTGAAAAAAAACGGCGTTATCAGTATTTCAAACCGCAAATTCCGGCTTCTGAAAAAATATTAAAATGATAATTGACAGCATTACTGCTTTTGTGATATAATCAATGTGTTGTGCTGTTATTGCTCCAACAAACAAGATCATATATTTCAGCAAGAAAGGATACTATATTTATGTGGGAAATCTTAAAAGCCCTTATCCTCGGCATTGTTGAGGGTATTACCGAATGGCTGCCTGTCAGCTCAACAGGTCATCTCATTCTCGTCAATGAATTTGTTAAGCTTAAACAATCCGAAGATTTTATCGAAATGTTTGACGTTGTTATTCAGCTTGGTGCTATAATGGCTGTTGTCGTCATCTTCTGGAAAAAACTATGGCCTTTCGGAAAAAAAGACAATGCACACCCTCTTAATAAAACGCCTTTTGGAAAGACGATAAAAACCGACATTTTTCAGATGTGGTTCAAGGTTCTCGCAGCTTGTGTACCTGCCGCTGTTATTGGTATCTGCCTTGATGACTGGATAAACAAACACCTTTACAATGCATGGACTGTTTCAATTGCTCTTATAGTTTTCGGTGTTGCGTTCATAGTTGTTGAAAACTGGAACAAGGATAAAAAGCCAAAGGTCAAAACAATTGATGAGCTTACATACAAATCCGCTTTCATTATCGGAATGTTTCAGCTTTTAGCCGCAATTTTCCCGGGAACTTCACGTTCAGGTGCAACTATAGTCGGTGCATTGCTTATCGGTATTTCCAGAACCGTGGCTGCTGAATTTACCTTCTATCTTGCAGTACCTGTAATGTTCGGAGCAAGTCTGCTTAAAATATTAAAGTTCGGATTTGACTTCACAAGCAGTGAAATTGCAGTTCTTCTTACCGGAATGATAGTTGCATTTCTGGTTTCACTTTTCGTTATCAAATTCCTTATGGATTACATCAAAAAACATGATTTCAAGGTGTTCGGCTGGTACAGAATAATTCTTGGAATTCTTGTAATTCTTTACTTCGCACTAATAAAATAAGGGCACCTCTAAAAACTCGTTTTGAGTAAGAAAAAGCAGATAGGTACAGTAGATGCAAGAAAAGCCATCGAAGGCGTGCTTTCGCACTACGAGAGGGCTTGACGCAGCAGATGCTGTGCATAGCTGCTTTTTCTCAGAAAGGGTTTTTAGAGGTGCCCATAAATAATAAACAGCACATCAATCCTGCGGCAAACCGCATTTTGATGTGCTGTTTTTTCTTAGGGCAACACCGCA